>JBBJOH010000043.1:0-8056 GCA_037720995.1 Thermoleophilaceae bacterium | reverse complement strand
GGGCGGCTTCGGACACGGCGAGCCGGACCCCCAGCTTGTTGTAGAGCCGGCGGGCACCGACCACGTTTGCCGCGAGGCCGTTGGCCACCGCATTGCGGGAGTAGCAGTGAAAGGTGCCCACCAGTGGCACCTTTGATGCCTCGGTGGCGAAGATGGAGACGAACGGGGCGTTGGGCTCGTGCACGTGGATCACGTCGTAGCCGCCGTGGCGCAGCTCGCGGCCCAGCGTGCCCACCGCCTGGCTGGAGATCCCCAGGTTCGACACCGCGCCGTTGGCGGGAAAGCCGACTGAGCGCCCGAGCGAGATCAGGTTGTCGGGCAGGGGCCTGCGATCCGGCGCAGCGCCGCGATGCATCACACGCGCCAGGCGGTCGTCGGGGTCGTACGGGGCCATGATCCGGACATCGTGTCCTTGGTTGCCCAGCTCCTGTGACAGAGCCTCGACGTGGCCGCCGACACCACCGGGGTAGGTGTACGAGTACGGGGATACGAGCCCTACGCGCACGCGGCCATCGTAGACCAAGCCCCGGAATGCGCCACAATCGGCTCGTGGCCCAGCGCAACTTCGTCAAGTTCACCTTCATCCGCGTGCTGCCCGAGTGGAGGCGGCGCGGCGCCGATGAGCGGGCCCAGGACAAGCGCGAGTTCGCCGCCGCGTGCCGGGAGTTCGGCGAGGACCACCTGCTCCGCACATACTCGCTGGTGGGCACCCGCGGCGACTGCGACCTGATGGTCCGATCGCTGGCCCCCACCCTGGACCCGATCCACGCCCTGCACGTCCTGCTCAACCAGAGCGGCCTGATGCGCTACGCCGAGGTGGCCCACTCCTACCTGGCGATGACCAAGGAGTCCGTCTACTCCGAGGATGAGACGCCCTTGGAGCCCCGTCCCGGCTCGGACGCCAAGTACCTGATCGTCTACCCGCTGTGGAAGAAGCGCGAGTGGTACCTGCTCGACCCCGAGGAGCGCTGGCGGATCATGCAGGGCCACATCGCCACCGGTCGCCGCTACACCGGCATAGACATCAACACGGCCTACTCCTACGGGCTCGACGACCAGGAGTTCGTGGTGTCCTTCAACGCCGACGAGCCGGGCGAGTTCCTCGACCTGGTCCAGGAGCTGCGCTCGACCGAGTCCAGCGCCTACACCGAGTCCGAGACGCCGATCTTCACCTGCATCTCGGCCTCACCGGAGCGGGCGCTGGGCGCCCTGGACGGGGAGATGCTTCCGGACGAGATCGGCGTCGTGCCGATCCCGTAGACAGCTTCCCGACCCCGGACCGGCGAAGCCGCGGTCGTTTACGGAATCGGCATGGATGCCGATTCCGTCCTAGGCATCCCGAGCCGCCTCGAGCATCTCCTCGATCCGCGTCAGCTTCACCCGCGGACGTCCCAGCGGCTCACCGGCCGCCTTCTCGGCGGCGTCGATCGCCTCCCATCCGTCGTAGGCGACCAGGTCGGGATTGCGCTGCGCGATCAACGCCTCGACCGCGGCCGGGTCCGGGTTCTCGGGCTCGGGCAGCCGGCCCTCGGCCATGTCCTCGAGCAGGTGCTCCACGGTCTCCTGGGCGTCGCGCTTGTTGGTGCCGATCACCCCCGAAGGCCCTCGCTTGATCCATCCGGCCACGTACTCGCCGGGAATCGAAGTCTGCTCGGAGGGATTCATCACGCGCCCCTCCTCGTTCGGGATCGAGCCGTGCCACTCGTCGAAGGGCACGCCCTCGATCGCGACGCCGCGGTAGCCGATCGACCGGAACACCAGCCCGGCCTCCAGGGTCTCGCGCTCCCCGGTGGCCTGGGCCCGCAGCCGCCCGTCGCCCCCGTGCTCGAGCCGGTTTACGACCAGCTCGATCGACTCCACCCGGTCCTCACCGTGGATCGCCACCGGCGAGCGCAGGAAGCGCAGGAGGACCCGCTTGCGCTTCCCCTCGGGGGTCCGGCCGGCGTAGTCGTTGAGGATCTCCACGTTGCGCCGTGCGGTGATCTCGCCCTCTCCCTCGATCGAGCGGGCGCTGTGCTCGTCGAGCTCCATCTCGGCGGGGTCGACGATCACGTCGGCGTCGGTCAGCTCACCGAGCTCGCGCAGCTCGGGATTGGTGAAGGCGGCCTGGGCCGGGCCCCGGCGGCCGATGATCACCACCTCCTCGACCCCGCTGTCGGCGATCGCGTCGATGGCGCGGTCGGCGGTGTCGGTGCCCTCGAGCTCCTCGCGCGGGAGCACGAGCATGCGGGCCACGTCCATCGCGACGTTCCCGTTTCCGATCACCACGGCCCGCTTGGCGGAGAGGTCGAACTCCAGGTCGCAGGAGTCCGGATGGGCGTTGTACCAGGCCACGAACTCCGTCGCGGCCCAGCTGCCGGGCAGGTCCTCGCCCTCGATGCCCAGGCTCCGGTCCGTCTGGGCGCCGACGGCGTAGATCACCGCGTGGTAGTGCCGCTTGAGCTCGGCGTGGAAGATGTCGCGGCCCACCTCCACGTTGCCGAAGAAGCGGAACCCCTCCCTCGCCGCCGTCTTCTCGTACACGCGCGTGACCGACTTGATCTTCGGGTGGTCGGGGGCCACACCGGCGCGCACGAGGCCGAAGGGCGTGGGCAGTCGATCGATCAGATCTACCTGCACCGTGGCGTCCTTGGCCGCGAGCAGATGACCGGCGGCGTAGAAGCCGGCGGGGCCCGAGCCGACGACCGCGACTCGCAGAGGGTGCTCGGGTGTGCCCGCGGGGGTGGCCATGGGAGGGTGGCCGCAGCCCGGGGCGTCCGCCGTGGCGGCGGCGGCGGGCGATTATAGGGAGGAGTCGCCGCCGGGCCGGCCGTGCTCCTCGGCCTCCTGCATCAGCAACTCGAGCGGAGAGACGGTCTCGATCGGCTTGACGTTGAGCCGCGCGGAGCCGTCCTCTCGGATGGCACCGGGCAGCTCCACGGGGGCCTCGGGCACCGGTGGGGGCTCGGACGGCGGCGGGGACTCGGGCGGCGGCTCCTCGGAGGCCGCGGCAGAGGCCGCCGGGAGGAGCGGCTCCCCGGGATCCGGGTCGGGGATCGGGGGGATGGCGGGGATGCCCGGGTTGCGGCGGGGAGGGGGCGCGAAGTCGGGGGCCGGACGGACCACCTGCACGTCGGGCACCTCCGTGTCGTCGGGAAGCTCCGGCTCGGGGAGGGCCGCCTCGGGGAGGGCCACATCGGCGCCGAGCCCGAGCTGCTCGCCCGGGGGGACCACCTCGATGGTCGGAGAGGGAGCACCCTCTGCGAAGGGGTCGAAGGGCTTGACCTGCGGCACGGGCTCAGGCTCGGGGATCGAGGCCGAGACGGGCGCCGTCCTCTTCGGGCGGCCGAGCCTCGAGAGCTTCGGCAATCTGATCTCGGGACCTCCGAGGCTCGGGCGGGAACGCTTTGCCTTCGCCGCCGGGCCGGGCATCGACGGCCCTGCCCCCATCCCCATGGCCTCAGCCGTCGGATCCGCCGCATCCGGGGTCAGACCGGCGTCGACCACCATCGTCTGTGCGGCGCGGTCGCCCAGCCGCTGACGAGTGTCGCCGCTGGCGACCATCGCGATCAGCCCCACCGGCGGGAGGTCGAGCGGGCGGACCAGATTGCGTGAGGCGTACTGACGCATGGTCGGCCGGCGGCCGTCGGCGGACACCACGCGCAGTCGCATGGCCCGCTTGCCCAAGGTCTGACCGTCGCCGGATTCCAGCGCGAAGAAGTAGAAGAGGGTCCAGCCGACCAGGACCAGCGCGACGGCGGGGGTGAGCAGGCCACCCGCCATCAAGGCGAGCAGCGCCAGCGCCGGGGCGACCAGATCGATGGCCGCGGCGGCGATGCGCCGGTTGTCCAGCTCAGGGCCCGCCGCGGCATCGGAGGGGTGGGCGTGCGGGGACTGCGCGGTCGAAGCCATCGAGGGCCGTATCGGCAGCTGCCTGCCGAATCCTTAGCCCGTAGGGCGTGCGCTCCGGCGCTCCGGGCAACATGATGGGCGATGGAGCGCATGGCCGTGATCGACATGGGTTCGAACTCCTTCCGCCTCGTGGTGTTCGAGTACGAGCCCACCGGGTGGTGGAGCCTGGTCGACGAGATCCGCGAGCCCACGCGCGTGAGCGCGGGCATGGGTGACTCCGGGCGCCTTCGATCCGAGCCGATGAAGCGCGCTCTGCGGACGGCCACGGTGTTCGCGAACTTCCTGCATGCATCGGGTGTCGAGCGAGTCGACGCGGTGGCCACCAGCGCGATCCGCGACGCGTCCAACCGCGACGAGCTCCTGGCCCGGATCCACGACCGTACGGGTCTGGAAGTACGCACCATCTCCGGGGCCGAGGAAGCCTGGTACGGGTACCTCGCGATCGCCAACTCCACGACGCTGGCCGACGGCTTCGGCCTGGACATCGGGGGCGGAAGCGTCCAGCTGATGCAGGTCGCCGACCGGCGGCTGGCAGAGGCGGAGTCGGTGCGCCTGGGGGCCGTCCGGGTCAGCGAGTCCCACCTGCCGGGCGACGACACCAGCTCGAAGCAGATCAAGTCTCTGCGAAAGCACGTGGCCCGCACGCTGTCGAAGCTCGAGTGGTGGACGGCCGACGACGAGCCCCGGCTGGCCGGCCTCGGCGGCACTATCCGCAACCTCGCCACCGCGGCGCAGAAGCGCCTGGACCTGACCGACCTGGACGTACAGGGGTTCGTGCTCACCCGCGACGCCCTCGGCGAGCTGATCGAGCAGCTGGCCTCGCGCCCGGCATCCAAGCGCGGGTCGATCCGGGGCGTCAAGCCCGACCGCGGTGACGTGATCCTGGGCGGCGCCGTGGTACTGGACGCCGCGATGGCCCACGGCGGCTTCTCCGAGATAGAGGTCACCGAAGCCGGCCTTCGCGAGGGGATCCTCTTCGAGAGCATGCTCGAGGACCGCGATCCACCTCTGCTCGACGACGTCCGCCGGGCGTCGGTCGAGAACCTCGAGCACCGCTACAACGGCGACATCGCCCACGTACAGCACGTCGCGCGGCTGTCGCTGGAGGCGTTCGACGCGCTGGCCGACGCCGGACTGCACCACCTGGGTCCCCCCGACCGAGAGGTGCTGTGGGCCGCCTGCATCCTGCACGACATCGGGACGGCCATCGACTACGACGACCATCACCGCCACTCGCACTACCTGATCCTGAACTCCGGACTGCCCGGCTACAGCCCGCGGGAGCTGGAGCTGATCGCCCTGATCGCCCGCTGGCATCGCAAGGGCGAGCCCGACCCCTCCAAGCTCGGGGATCTGGAGCGCACAGGCGATGCCCAGCGACTCCGGGTCCTGTGCGGGGTGGTGCGCCTGGCCGAGCAACTCGAGCGCAGCCGCGACCAGTCGGTCGCCTCGGTGGCGATCAAGCGCGGCAAGAAGGGGGTGCGCCTCGTGGCGACCACGCGCGGGGCCGGCGGCGACCCCGGCGTGGCGGTCTGGGCCGCCCAGCGGGGATCCGACCTGCTGGCCGAGGCCATCGGCGAGCCCCTGGAGGTCGTGCAGGGGTAGGGATCTGCCGCGCGGCGCAGTGGAACGCGGGGTTCGATCCCAGCCGAAGCACCCGCCGGCGCAGGATAAGCTGAGCGAGACGTGGCCGACGATCGCATCGACCCGCTCGAGCCTTTCGTCGAGCTGCTCGCCGAGCACTCCCGGCTCCTGGAGGAGAAGGCGCGCATGCTGGAGAGCAGGAGGACCCCGCCGACCACCTACAACTTCGAGCTGACGAAGGTCATCAAGCGGGTAGTCGAGAGGGCCCGCACGCACCGCGAAGCCGTGGGCGAGCAGAGCAGGGATGTCAGGTCCCTGCTCAGGGAGAAGGCCGAGCAGGGAAGCTGGGGGGCCGAGGACGCTCTCGACCTTCTGGGCGACGAGGATCCCTGGTGGCGTGAGCGCTAGTGCTCCGAACGCCGCCTCCAGCGCCTTCCTGACAGGCCCCGACCCTCCCCGTTTACGCCGGAACGACAACGCCCCCTACCCTGGGACCGTGGCCCGCGAGAAGGACACCTCGATCCCGACCGGGCGCATCCGCCGCACGGCGAAGGTCGCCGGGCTGGCCGGCGGGCAGACCGCCCGCAACTACGCCACCCGCGCCGCGAACCTGACCCGCGACGAGGACGGCCGCCGCCACGCGGCCACCAAGCGCCAGGCCGAGGCCGCCGAGCAGATCCTCGAGGTGCTGGGCAACATGAAGGGCGCGGCGATGAAGGTGGGCCAGGTGGCGTCGTTCATCGACACCGGCGCATTCCCCGAGGAGTTCCAGGAGCGGATCCAGGCCAAGCTGGCCGAGCTGCGCGACTCGGCGCCCAAGGTCTCGTTCAGGGACATGAAGAAGGTGATCGAGTCCGAGCTCGACGAGAAGCTCTCCGACGCATTCGCCGAGTTCGACGAGGACGCGCTGGCCGCCGCCTCGATCGGCCAGGTCTACAAGGCCAGGCTGCACGATGGTCGCGACGTGGCGGTGAAGGTCCAGTACCCCGGCGTCGCCCAGGCCGTGCGCTCGGACCTGCAGAACCTCGGCCTGCTCATGCGCGTGGCCAAGAGGATCGCGCCGGGGATGGACGCCAGGGCGATGAGCGCCGAGATCAAGGAGCGCCTGTCCGACGAGCTGGACTACGAGCAGGAGGCCCAGGCCCAGCGGGCGTTCGCCCGCGCCTGGCGGGACCACCCGTTCGTGGTGATTCCCGACGTGGTCACCTCGCTCTCGCGCGAGAAGGTGCTGGTCACCGAGTGGGTCGAGGGGATCGGCTTCGAGGAGGTCCGCGAGCTGCCCGAGTCAGAGCGCGACCGCTTCGGCGAGATCGTCTTTCGCTTCTTCTTCGGCTCGCTCCACCGGATCGGCCACTTCTCCGGCGACCCCCACCCGGGGAACTTCCGGCTGATGGACGACGGGCGGGTGGCCTTCCTGGACTTCGGCATGACCAAGGTGATGAACCGCGAGCACTTGGCCGCCGAGGTCAAAGCGCTGCGCCTGGGCATGTCCGGTGATGCCCAGGCCCTGTTCGACCAGCTGGCCTCGATGGGCTTTTTCGATCCCGAAGACCCCATGATGGAGCCCGACAGGGTGCTGGCCCACTTCCGCGACGTGACCTCCTGGTACGTCGCGGACCAGGAGGTGACGATCGACCGCGACGTGGTGGCCCAGGTGCTGATCGACTTCGGCGACCCGCGCTCGGAGCACTGGGAGATGATCCGGCACGAGACTATGCCGCCCGAGGCGATCCTGGCCCGGCGCATGGAGGCGCTGACGCTGGGCGTTCTGGGCCAGCTCGGCGCCACCGCCAACTGGCACCGGATCGCGCGCGAGTGGCTCTACGGCGACGAGCCCTCCACACCGCTGGGCGAGCAGGAGGCCGACTTCTTCGGTCCGGGCCGCGCCGTCGCCTGAGACCCTCACGCGGTGCTCGCCGAATCACCGCGGTTCGGCTGCTCCGTGCGCCGGCGCGCCCGTAGGGTGCAGCGGGTGCCGCTGCCCTTCTCATCCCAGGCGATGGAGCATCTGATCGCGGCCGACCCCGTGATGCGGCGGATCATCGGAGAGCACGGGCCGCTCGACCTCGAGGAGCGCCGGCGGGGCCGGCCCGACGACTCCTACGGCGCGCTGGTGCGCTCGATCACCGGGCAGCAGCTGTCGGTGAAGGCCGCACGCACGATCTACGGGCGGGTATGCGCGCTCTATGACGGTCACACGCCCACGCCGCGCGAGCTGATCGAGACCGACCCCGACGACCTGCGCGCCGCCGGGCTGTCCTACTCCAAGGCGGCGTACCTGAAGGACCTCGCCTCAAAGGCGGAGAGCGGGGAGCTCGACCTGGAGCACCTGCCCGCGTTGGATGACCGCGAGGTCTCGGAGATGCTCACCGCGGTCAAGGGCCTGGGCCAGTGGACGGCGGACATGTTCATGATGTTCCACCTCGGCCGTCCCGACGTGCTTCCGGTCGGCGACCTGGGAATCCGCAAGGCGGCGGAGATCCAGTACGGGCTGCGCAAGCTGCCCTCGCCGGACCGGCTCAGGCGCTTGGCGCGGCCCTGGCGGCCCTACCGGACCCTGGCCTGCGTCTACCTGTGGGAG
>JBBJOH010000042.1:0-8104 GCA_037720995.1 Thermoleophilaceae bacterium | reverse complement strand
TGCTGCTGCACCTGCGCGAGCCGCTGAGGGCGCTGGAGGCGATCCGGTCGGTGTGCGCGGGCCAGTTTATGAGCACCAACCAGGTCGACCCGTGGCTGACCGCCCTGGGGGGCAGGGCGGCGCTCGCCCGGCTGGAGGGCATGACCGACCTGTGCCAGTGGTGGGTGCCCAACCCGGCGGGGCACCGGCACATGCTGACCTCGATGGGCTTCACCCTGGAGCGCGAGACCGGGGTGTACGCGATCCCGTTCGGAGAAGCCCACCCGCCGCGCGGGCGCGGTCCGCGCGCCACGGCCCACAAGCTGCTGCGCCGGGCGCTGGCGGGAAACGACGGCGTGCTCCACCATGCGGCGCTGGTGCGCCCCGAGCCGGGATGAGGCCCCGCCTCGACGCCGGGCTGCGACGACTCGGGCTGCGCCCCGGCCAGCCGTCGGGGCCCAGCCCTCGCGACCCGTCGGGACCCAGCCCTCGCGAGCGCCCGGGACGCAGCCCCGGCGAGGCGCCACCCGACCTGGATCGCCTGGTGCTCGATCCCGCGGCGCAGCGGATCGTGGACCGGACCCTGCCCTTCACCATGACCGGCGTGCCGCGCCTCCACGCGCTGGTGGACGCCGTTCGCTACTGCGTCAAGCGGGAACTGCCGGGGGCCTTCGCCGAGTGCGGGGTGTGGCGGGGCGGGTCGGTGATGGCGATGCTCCTGACGCTCCGCGACCTGGGGGTCGAGGACCGGGACGTGTACCTCTACGACACGTTCGAGGGGATGACACAGCCCACAGAGCACGACGTGTCGGCGATCGAACCGGCGGCGCTGGCCACCTGGAGCGAGTCCGATAGGCGGGGCGAGCGACCCTGGGCGGAGCTTTTCTCCGGAGAGGTCTACGACGAGCAGGCGGTGCGGCGCAACGTGCTGTCCACCGGCTATCCGTCGAAGCGCATCCACTTCGTCCGCGGGCCGGTGGAGGAGACGATCCCGGCCACGGCGCCCGGCCGGCTCGCCCTTCTGAGGCTGGACACCGACTGGTACGAGTCGACCCGGCACGAGCTCGTGCACCTGTATCCGCGGCTGGCCGACGGCGGCGTGTTGATCGTCGACGACTACGGCCACTGGGAGGGTGCCCGGCTGGCCTGCGAGGAGTACTTCGGCTCCCAGGCTGCGCCGGTGCTCCTCAGCCGGGTGGACTACACGGCGCGGATCGCCATCAAGCACTGACGCCCGTCCGACCCCGCGCGCGCAGCCAGAGGTTGTGGGCGCTCAGGCCGGCGGGCCGCACCCGGGGCCAGGGGGTCTGGCGCCGGTGGTGGCGGTAGAGCTCGCGGTGGGGCCAGTCGCACAGCAGGTGCCATGGCTTGTTCATCACCGGCCCTTCGAAGTGGCGGATGCCGGGCCGCACACGGGCCTCCTGGACCTGGCCGGGCGCATACACAGCGGGCGCCCAGTCGAATCCGATCGTGGAGTTCATGACGTTCCAGCGCGGGTGCAGCGCCAGCCGCGTCGCGCCCAGCACCACGTTGAGGGCGTCCTGGTCGGGCCACAGCAGGTCGGGGCCCCGCTCCCGGGCGTAGGCGCGCAGCGCGGCGGCGGCCCCCCGGTCGCGCATCGCCGCCAGGTTCATCAGCAGCACGCCGCTGTTGAAGTACGCCTGCGGGCCGGCCAGGCCCAGCTCCTCGGGCCGGTGGGCGAAGCGGCGCTCGAACACGTTGGTGACCGCCCCGACGCTGTGGTCGCCGAGCTCGGTGGCCCACAGCGGCGCCAGCTCGTCGGCGGCCAGGGTGTCCACGTCCAGATACAGCACGCGGTCGGCGTCGGGGATCAGGTCGGGCAGCAGCAGCCGGTACCACATCGCCTGGGTGAACTCGTGGGGATCGGGCAGGTCGCGCAGCTGGGCCGGGTCGACGGCCACGAAGTGCATGCGCCCACCCAGGGCCTCGACCATCGCGCCGAGCTTGCGGGCATCGGCCGCGGGGAACCGCGGACCGTGGAGGTAGTGCACCTTGGCCCCGCCGGGACCGGCGTGCTCGAGCACGGAGTGCAGCATGGCGGCGCTGTGGCGTACGTAGGAGCCCTGCGCGGCGCAGCAGACCTCGAGCATGCGTCAGACCCGCAGCGAGTACAGGTGGAAGTGGTCGTTCAGCTCCAGCACCTCGCGCGCCGCCGGGTCCCCGATCACCGGCTCGCACCGCTCCAGGTCGTAGCCCGCCGATTCCAGGAGCGGAGCGAAGTCGCGCCGGCTGCCGTCGGGCTCCAGGGAGAGCAACCGCCGCCCGTCGTTTGGGATCAGCATCAGGCTGGGCACGCGCAGCGCCGCCAGGCGCTCCAGCCACCAGCCGATCGCCGCCTCGGGGCACTCGGAGAACGAGTGCACGTTCACGGCCAGGTCGAACGCCCCGCGCTGAAGCTCGGAGTCCAGGCGGTCCAGCGCGGCGACGCGGGCCGGCGGGGTCGCGCCGCGATGGTCCAGGTAGTACTCGGCCAGGAACGTGCATTCGGGGATCGCGTCCACGCAGCAGTAGTCGTGCAGCGCACCAAAGGCGGCGGCCATCCGCGCGCCCAGTCGCCCGTAGCCCGCGCCCACGTCGAGGACCGCGAAGCGCTCCCGTCCGGACAGCCCGAGCTCGGAGTCCAAAAAGGAGATCTCGCTGACCGAGTCCAGCAGGTCGCGGCTGACGGTGCCCAGCCCGGGGTAGTCGAATGTCCAGCAGCCGAAGGCGCCGTCCTCGGCCAGGGAGTCCAGCAGGCCCAGGGTGTCGCGCCGGGCAACCTCGCGCGCGTACAGCAGGTACTTGAGGCGAGTCACGCGCGGCAGCTCGCGGTAGTGCCAGGTGATCAGCGTCTCGCCGCGAAACCAGCGCAGATCCAGGAACGACTCGACCGCGTCGTCGTGCCAGCGCGACGGTGACCGCACCGGCAGGTCCACCGCCCGGTAGGCCGACCGCAGCTCCTCCAGCCGCGGGTTGTCGGAGCGCAGGTACTCCTCGGCGCCGCTTGGCAGTGCCACCGAGGTGTCGTGCAGGGTGGTCATGGCGCGGCGGTCCTCGTCGGTCAATCCCACCAGCTCGGCGTCGGTGGGCTCGCGCCGGCCGCGGACCAGCCGCGCGATCCGCTCAGCGCCCCGCACGCAGGTCCGCCTCCTTGGACGCGGCGGCGACCGCGGGCTTAAGGCGCCGCCATGTCCGCTCCAGCGCGTCGTCCTCGCCGGTGCGCAGGGCGAAGGTGTCAAAGCCCTCGGCGAGCAGCTCGTAGCCGTGGCCGCGCAGGTGGTCGGCGCAGGCGCCGCGGTCGGCCGCGGACAGGTGGTAGTGCTCGTATACGACCAGGCGCGGGCGCCGGGCAGCGAAGTCGACGGTGCGCAACACCCCCCAGTCATAGCCCTCGGTGTCGACCGTCAGCAGGTCGATGCGATCGAGGCCGTGCCTGGCGCACAGCGACTCGAAGGTCAGGCAGGCCACCTCGGTGGTCACCATCCGGTCCTCGACGTCGGGGATCTCGGGGGCGTGGCTGAGCAGGGCGTCGCGCGAGAAGGAGCCGATCCCGTCGTACCAGGAGGGCAGTCCCCGAGCCTCGGGGGCGGGCACCTCGGCCAGGTGGTAGAGCGGCCGGGTGCCGTCGGACTCCGCGATCGCCGCCCGCTCCAGGGCCACGCCGGCCACGCCGGCGTAGTTCGCGCGCAGGCGCTCGAACACGTAGGGCACCGGCTCGACCATCACGCCCGTCCAATCGAGCGAGGTCACGAAAGGGCGCAGGTGGTCGTGCTGGTGGCCGTCGTTTGCCCCGATCTCCACGAAGCGCGCCGCCGGGTAGGCGGCGGCGAAGGCGCGCAACAGGCGCGGGCCGGCCATCCGGGCGAGCAGACGGCGGTGCCGAAAGCCGGCCAGCAGGCTCATGCCCTGGTGGCCAGCAGGACGAACACCATCGCGTTCATGCGTCTGCTCTCGGGGTCGGTGAAGTGGTCGGCCAGCCGGGCCAGGGACTGGATGAGCAGGGCGAACGGCTTCTGCAGCCGCGGGGGCAGGCGGTAGTAGTAGGCGTCCTGGACCAGCTGAAGCCCGGTGGCCGCCAAGCCCATCACGCCTTCGAAGCGGTCGACACCGAAGCCCGCCGCGCGCACCTGACGGTCCAGGCCGTCGCCGGTCCACCGCCACAGGTCGACCGGGTCGGGGTGCCAGACCATCAGACCGTGGGTGGAGAGCAGCAGGCGCCCCCCGGGGCGCAGCACGCGGTGGCACTCGGCCAGGTAGACGGCGGGATCCTCCACGTGCTCGAGCACCTGGGTGGAGAGCACCACGTCGAAGCTCTGGTCGGTCACGGGCAGCGTGCCGTCGGGAAGGATCTCCACGCCGGCGTGGGGGTTGCCGGCCAGGTCGGCGGTCACGAAGTCAGCATCGCGCGGGAAGAGCGCCCGGTAGGGCGCGTCGGCACTGCCGAAGTCCAGCACCCGGACGCCGGCCCCCGGCGCCATGTGCGCGACCAGGGACTCGATCGCCGCGGGCAGGCGGTGCACGATGTGGGCGAGCCGGTGCCAGGGACGGGCGCTGCGCAGGTCGGTGGGCCGGTCAGCGTGGAAGCGAGGGCCGGCGGGGCTGGCTGGGGGAGAGCTCGGCATCAGAGTGCTCGACGCGCGCGCCGGGCTCAGTCTAGGGCCGCGCGCTCGAGCGCCGCGGCGATCTGGTCGTTGTAGGCGGCCTCGGTGAAGCGGGCGGAGGTCTCGGCGCCTCCGGCCTGCAGCCGTTCGCGCAGGGCGTGACCACCGGCCAGCCGCCGGATCGCGTCGGCCAGGGCCTCGGCGCCGGCATCGGGGTCGACGACCAGGCAGTTCTCGCCGTCGTGCAGGTAGGCGCGCTGCCCGCCCCGGCCGCTGGTGATCACCGGGCGGCCGACCGCCATCGCCTCCAGCGGGACGAGGCCCCAGGGCTCGCGCCAGGTCACCGGGAACAGGACCACGTCGGCGTCGGCGTAGGCGGTGGCGATGCTCTCGCGCGCGAGGGTCTGGAACAGCACGCGGTCGGCCAGCCCCAGCTGATGGGCCAGGGCTCGAAGCTCAGCGAGGTGGCGGTCATCGCCGGTGCCCGTGATGGTCAGGGTGGCCTCCGCAGGCAGCCGCCCCAGGGTGCGGACGGCGCTGTCGAGCCCCGTGCGGGGGTCGATCCGGCCCACGTAGGCGAGCTTCCACCGCCAAGCCGTGGGCGGGGTGGCGGCGAAGAGGCCGGAGTCGATGCCGGGGTGGGCCAGCTCGGTGGCGGGAAGGTCCCAGTGGGCACGGGCCTCGGCGCGCACCTCCTCGCTCACGAACAGCCACCGGGCCGCCCGGCCCAGGTCGAGCGTGGTGGGGATGCCGGTGGCCGGCCCCGCCTGGCGGGCCACCGACTTCAGCCGGCCGCCGCGGAAGGCGCGCATCCAGCCGTCGACGCGGGGCCCGTAGACCATCCAGTCGTCTCCCACCACGCCCACGGCAGGGATCGCCATCCGGCGGACCCGCTCGATCATCGACAGAGACATGCCGCCCATGGCCCACCAGGCCACGGCCTGGGGGCGCAGACGCGCAAGCCGGTCATGCAGGACCTTGGCGTTGCGGCGCTCCAGGGCCAGCCGCCGGAGTGGGCTCATCGGCGTGAACTCGTGGTCGTGCCAGTACCAGCCCAGGTCGCGGTGGACGTGCGACGGGTCGCCGGCGTGGGCCTTCGTCGCCAGCCGGAACCCGGTGGTCAGCACCTCCACCTCGTGCCCGGCGGACCTCAGGTGCTCCACCGACGATCGCCAGGTCAGCTCGTAGCCGCCGAGCGAGTGCGGCGGGTACATGTTCCCCACGGTCAGGATCCGCATCCGCTGGCACCGTAGCCCGGGGGCGGGCGCATACCCTGCCCGGCGTTAGTCTGCCGCGCGTGCCCGAGGCCTCCCACCAGAGCGAGTGGGCGGGGCGAAAAGTCCTCGTCACCGGGGCCCAGGGCTTCATCGGCACCTGGCTGGTCGAGCGGCTGCTCGACCTCGGGGCGACCGTCGTGGCGCTGCGCCGCGATGTCGATCCCGACGCCCGGTTTGTCACCGACGGCATCGAACGGCGCTGCGTGACCGTGCCCGCCGACATCACCGACTACCCCGAGCTGGTGCGCACGCTCAACGAGCATGACGTGGACAGCGTCTTTCACCTGGCCGCCCAGACGATCGTCGGCACGGCCAACCGCTCCCCGCTCTCGACGTTCGAGACCAACATCCGCGGCACCTACATGCTGCTGGAGGCGTGCCGGGCCGTCGGCGTGGTCGGGGGCCCGGTCCAGCGGGTGGTGGTGGCCTCCTCCGACAAGGCCTACGGCGAGCACGAGCAGCTCCCCTACGCAGAGGACTTCGCGCTGCGGCCGCGCTACCCCTACGACGTGTCCAAGGCGGCGACCGACATGATCGCCCGCTCCTACGCGGTGACCTACGACCTGCCGGTCGCGGTCACGCGGCTGGGCAACGTGTACGGGGGCGGGGACGTGAACTGGTCGCGACTGGTGCCCGACACCGCCCGCGCGCTGGTGGCCGGAGATGCGCCGGTGATCCGCTCGGATGGCTCGCCCCAGCGCGACTACCTGTACGTGGAGGACGCCGTGGACGCCTACCTGGCGGTCGCCGCATCGCTCGACCGGCCCGAGCTGGTCGGGCGGGCGTGGAACGCCGGCTGGGGGACGCCGCTCGAGGCGCGAGAGCTGGTGGAGCGGTTGATCGCGGTCTCGGGCCACGACGTGCGGCCAGACGTCCGGGGCGAGGGCACGCCCCACGGCGAGATCGACCGCCAGTTCCTCGACGCGACGGCGATACGCGAGGAGCTCGGCTGGGAGCCCAGCCACGGCCTGGACGAGAGCCTGGACAAGACGTATGCGTGGTATGCGGAGCGTCTGGGTTGAGCGGGCGGATCTCGTCGGCACGCTCCGGCTAGCGACCGCTGCCGCCGTCGTAGGGGAGAAGTTCGCAAAAGTCGCCTCTCCATCCGCGGGGGCTCTTGAGCAGGTAGATGTCGGTGTGCCTTCCCAACAGGACGTGCGCCTTCTTGCCCTTGAGGCGCACCACCCGAAGACCACGCAGCTCCGGCCTCGTCTTCAGCCAGCGCAGCTCGTTGTCCTCCTGAGCGAAGTCGATCTGATCCCCGACCGCCTGGACGCAGGTCTTCGGGCGCCGGCGGGCCCGCTTGCCTTCGTAGTGGTAGTCGAAGAGAACGAGCGAGTTACGCCGCGCGCGCCGGGTGAGCAACCGGCAGACCTGCTTGGGCTTGTCGGCGAGGACCGCGGCCCGGCCGCGCTTGACCACTCGCAGCACCGCCTGCGCCTCCGGCTCCGATGCCGTCCCTTCCTGACCTCGGGCAAAGGATGCGCCCACTACAGCGGCAGCCATCAACAGGCCTCCCAGGGGGGCGAGGACGAGAGCCTTCTGCACCGAGAGCGGTAGTGGGGTCTGGCCGCCACAGCGGCACGAGCTGGGTGGATCAGTGCAGCGGCAGTGCCACGAACCCGAGCCGTTTGTGATGGGTGCACCGAAGCGAGGCTGAGCGCGCCCGGCAAGATTCGAACTTGCGACCTCTCGCTCCGGAGGCGAGCGCTCTATCCACTGAGCTACGGGCGCGGGAGCAGGCAGTGTAGAACGGGGCCGCGATGCTGATCGCCGTGATCTCCGACACCCACATGCCGCGCGGCCCGCGCCGGCTGCCCGAGGACTGCGTGGCGCGGATGGCCGCGGCCGACCTGATCCTGCATGCGGGCGACGTGATGAGCGCCACCACGCTGGCCGAGTTCGAGCTGCTCGGGCCACCGCTGCTCGCGGTCCAGGGCAACGTGGACGATCAGGACCTGCGGCGAGAGCTCCCGATCGAGCGGATCGTGGATGCCGAAGGGGCGGAGATCGGCATGGTCCACGACGCCGGACCGGCCCAGGGGCGTCTACAGCGCATGCGGCGCCGCTTCCCCGACGCCGACGCCGTCGTGTTCGGCCACTCCCACATTCCGCTGCACGAGGAGAAGGATGGCTTCCAGATCTTCAACCCCGGCAGCCCCACCGAGCGCCGCCGCTCTCCCGCGCACACGATGGGAGAGGCCCGCGTCCAGGAGGGTCGGCTGAGCTTCGAATTGATAACGCTGG
>JBBJOH010000041.1:0-8124 GCA_037720995.1 Thermoleophilaceae bacterium | reverse complement strand
GCGGATCCATGTCCAGCTCGCGCGCGAGCTTGTCCATCATCAGCTCGATCCAGTAGGTCATCTCCGGCCGGCCCGCGCCGCGGATCGCGTCGGTGGCCATCTTGTTCGTGAAGACCCCCGTGAACGTCAGGTCGATCGCGGGGATCTTGTAACAGCCGCCCGCCACGGGGAAGCCCAGCGTGGGGATGAAGGGGGTGAGCAGCTGCTGGTAGGCCCCGAGGTCGGCCACCACGTCGGCCTTGCAGCCGGTGACGGTTCCGTCGCGCTTCGCGGTCAGGGTCACGGTCGCGATCTGGTCGCGGCCGTGGTGGGAGCTCGACATGTGCTCGGAGCGGGTCTCGACGTACTTGACCGGGCGGTTGAGCTTGCGCGCGAGAGCTGTCACCAGCACCTCTTCGGCGTAGAGCTGGAGCTTGGCCCCGAATCCCCCTCCCACGTCGGGGGCGACCACGCGGATCTTGTCCTCGGGCAGGCCGAGCATGCCCGACAGCAAAAAGCGCGCGATATGGGGTATCTGCGTGGACGAGTAGAGCGTCACGCTCTCGGCACGGGCCTCGGCCACCGAGCCGCGCGGCTCGATCGGCGCTCCCGAGGTGCGGTGGTTGGCCACGCGCTGGGTGACCGTGACCTCGGCGGCGGCCTCGGCGGCCTCGAAGTCGCCGCCCGCCACGGCCCACTCGTGGGTCTTGTTGGTGCCGAACTCCTCCCAGACCAGCGGGGACCCTTCCTCGAGCGCCTTCTCCGGGTCGACCACCGCGGGCTTTGCGTCGAGATCCACGATCACGAGGTCGGCGGCGTCCATCGCCTGGCCCTTGCTATCGGCCAGGACCACGGCGACGGGGTCGCCCACGTGCTTGACCTGGCCCTGCTTGAGCGGCCAGTGCTCGGGGGTGTTGATGTCCACCCCGGGCGGATCCCAGACCATCGCGAGCGGACCCTGGATGTCGCCGGCCAGGTCCGCGGCGGTGTACACGGCCACGACGCCGGGGGAGGACCGCGCCCCGTCGAGGTCGATGGAGACGATGTCGGCGTGGGCCTCGGACGAGCGCACGACGGCCATGTGCAGCATCCCGGGGAGGACCATGTCGTCGATGTAGTTGGCCCGGCCCGTGATCATGCGCGGGTCCTCGCGGCGCTTCATGGACTGGCCGACGTGGCGGTCGCCGGCCGCCGGTGTGTCGATCACGCTCATGCCGACACCTCCGCACCCCGAGAACCTCGCTGCGCACCGGCCGCGTGCTGGACGGCGCGCACGATGTTCTGGTAGCCGGTGCAGCGGCAGAGGTTGCCCTCCAGGCCATGGCGGATCTCGTCGTCGGACGGGTCGGGGTTGCGCTCGAGCAGGTCCGCCGCGGCCATGATCATGCCCGGCGTGCAGTAGCCGCACTGGAGGCCGTGCTTCTCCCGGAAGCCCTCCTGCAGCGGGTGCAGGTTGCCCTCCTGGCCCAGCCCCTCGATGGTCAAGATCTCGGCGCCCTCGCACTGGGCGGCCAGCACCGTGCAGCTCTTGACCGACTGACCGTCCACGTGGCAGGTGCACGCGCCACAGTTCGAGGTGTCGCAGCCCACGTGGGTGCCGGTCAGGCCCAGCGTGTCGCGCAGGTAGTACACGAGCAACTGCCTCGGCTCGACCTGGGACTCGTGCTTCTCACCGTTGACGGTGACCGACAGGGGCACGGTCGTGCTCATCGCTCTGATCTCCTCCCCAGGAGTCGTGGTGCCAGGGAATCTAGTGCCCCGGCCCGGGCGACCGGCAGACTTTGGCGCGACTGTCGCCGGTCGGCCTGCCGGTAGTCTGCCCGCGCGCCATGACCGCCACTCGCCACAGCTTCGACTACAACGGCTTCAAGCTGGTCTATGACTCCTACGGCGCCGGCGAGCGTGCGGTGATCCTCACGCCCGCGCTGCTGTGCTCCAGGACGATGCACGGCCCGCTCGCCCGCGCGCTGGCCGGACGCGGCTACCGGGTGCTGTGCCTCGATCTCCTGGGGCACGGCGAGTCCGACCGCCCGACCGAGATGTGGAACTACTCCATGCCGGGGTTCGGGGCCCAGGTGCTGGCGCTGATGGACCACCTCGACATCGAGCGGGCGGTGCTGGGCGGCACGTCGCTGGGCGCCAACACCGCGCTGGAGGCGGCGGCCGCCGACCAGTCACGGGTCCAGGGCATGCTGCTCGAGATGCCGGTGCTGGACAACGCGCTGCTGGCCTGCGCGGTCGGGTTCACGCCCATGCTTCTGTCGCTGACCTTCGGTGCCCCCGTGACCCGCGCCGTCGGCCGGGCAGTGTCGCTGGTGCCCCGCCGCGGCCCACTGGTCGGCCAGATGCTCATGGACTGGCTGAGCCAGGATCCCAAGCCCTCGGCCTCGGTCCTCCAGGGACTGTTCTTCGGACGCGTGGCCCCTCCGCGCGAGGAGCGGCGCACGCTGACCCCGCCGGCGCTGGTGATCGGCCACCGCCGCGACCCCATCCACCCCTTCTCCGACGCCGACATGCTCGTGCGCGAGCTGCCCCACGGCACGATGGTCAGGGCGTCCTCGATCCTCGAGCTGCGGATCACGCCGGAACGTCTGACGGGCGAGATCGCGGAGTTCGTCGACTCGTGCTGGGGTCCCGAGCCGGCTCGCTCTCGCCGCCGTCGGCGTCCCTCCGCGAGCGGCATGACCAAGGACACGCGCGCCCGCCGACGCCCGGCCTAGCGCGTCACTACCCTTCAGCCGCCCGATGGCCAGCCGCAAGGAACAGAAGCAGCAGCTGCGGCGCGAGCGCGAAGAGCGCGAGGCCGCCGAGCAGAAGGCCCGGCGGCGCAAGCGGCTGATCGGCTACGGGGTGGGTGCCGCCGCCGTCCTGGTGGTGGTCGTGGTGGCTGTGGTAGTGCTCATCGGGGGGCTCGCCGGCGGAGGCAAGGCCGGCGGGTCCGGGAAGGTGCTGCCCGACGGGGGAAGCGTTCCCGAGGCGAAGACGACGGACCTTCAGGCCGCCGTGAAGGCCGCGGGATGCAAGCTCACCGACTACAAGGGCAAGAGCCGGGAGCACCTCACCGACCTGTCGAAGAAGGTCACCTACGACTCCTCCCCGCCCACCCAGGGCGAGCACTTCGAGGTGGCCGCCGAAGACGGGGCGTACGACGAGTCCCCCGACGCCAAGGAGCTCGTGCACGCACTGGAGCACGGACGAATGGTGACCTGGGTCAAGAAGAGCCTCCCCGAGGACGATCGCGCCGGGCTCAAGGCGCTGTTCGACGAGGACTCCTACCAGTCGATCCTGACCCCCGACACGACCGGGATGAGGTCCCAGGTGGCGGCCAGCGCGTGGACGCGCGACCCCACGCCAAACGGCACCGGCCACCTCCTGGCCTGCCCCAAGTTCGACGACGGCGTGTACGACGCCCTCCGCGCCTTCAAGGACGAGTACCGGGGCAACGGACCCGAAGCGGTGCCCTAGCCGGCAGGCCCCGTACGGGCGGTCGGTTGCATCGCGACGCCCTGCAAGGTTTCGCCCAGGTCCGCATCGGGCCGTCTGCGAGCGTGTTCGGGCCCTAGATGAAGCGTTTCCTCTCCATCGCCGCGGCCGCGTGCGTGGTCGGCCTGCTGGTGGTGGTTGCCCCGGCGCTGTCCGTGCGCCGCTACCACGCACCGCCCGTGGACTTCTCCATGGCCGCACCGCCGAGCGCCGTGCTCGGCAAGGCTTCCACCCGTGGTTCGGGCATCGTCTCGAAACCCCTGCACCCGTCCAAGCGCTTCAACCTGGTCGGCATGACCTGGAAGGGCCGCGCCGGCGAGCCGAACATCGCGATCCGCACCCGCAGGCAGGGCGGCCGGTGGACGCGCTGGTCGCCCGTGGCCACGCAGGCCGAGGACAGCCCCGATCCCGGCAGGGGCGAGCCCGGCGGGCGGGGCACGAGCAATCCGGACTGGGTCGGCGAGGCCGACTGGATCCAGTACCGCTCGGACCGAAGCCTGCGCGGTCTGCGGCTGCAGTTCATGAACGTCCGCGGCACGGCGACGAGGGCGGACCGCGCGCGCGGCGCCGTGCGCCGGGTGGCCAACACCGGTGTCGTCTCTGTGGCCGGGCTCGTGAGCGCCGGGATCGCCAAGGCGGGCGGGCCGCAGCCCGCGATCGTCAAGCGCGCCGACTGGGGCGCCGGCCAGTGCACGCCGCGCTCGGGCGCCGGCTACGGCGAGGTGAAGAGCGCGTTCGTCCACCACACGGTGAACGCGAACGACTACACGCGCGACGAGGCCCCGGACGTGGTGCTGGCCATCTGCCGCTATCACCGCAACTCGAACGGCTGGAACGACATCGGCTACAACTTCCTCGTCGATCGCTTCGGCACGATCTACGAGGGTCGCGCGGGCGGCATCGACAAGGCCGTGATCGGGGCCCAGGCGCAGGGCTACAACGCCCAGTCCACGGGCATCGCCAACATCGGGACCTTCTCCAGCGTGCGGCAGACCCCGGAGTCGCTCGGCGCCATGGCCCGCCTGATCCGGTGGAAGCTGCCGCTGCACGGCGCCCCCACGGCGGGCACGACCACGCTGGTCAGCGCCGGGGGATCGGAGAACCGCTACCCCGCGGGCCAGCGCGTGGGGCTGCAGCGGGTGATCGGCCACCGCGACACCGGCGCCACCTCCTGCCCGGGGGAGGCGCTGTACGCACAGCTGCCCCAGCTGCGCAGCATGGTGGGCGACGTCGAGCCCGGCGGCCTGACCACCCGAATCACCGCCAGGGTCCGCGCCCGCAGGTCGACCGTGAGCTACGGGGCCACGGCTCCCGTGACCGGCACGTTCACCGCGGGCGGCGCTTCACCCAATGCCTCACTGCCCGTGCAGATCCAGGCCTTCGTGGGGACGCGCTGGAAGACGGTGGCCACCACCACGACCAACCCGGCCGGAGCCTTCGCCTCCACCGTCAAGCCCGCGCGCTCACGCAACCTGCGCGCTCGATTCCCGGGCCAGAGCAGCCTGCGGGCCGCGAGCTCCAAGGTGGTGCCGGTGGCCGTGCGCCCGATCGTGTCGGTCACGGGGCGGCCCAAGCGAGCCCGCGCCGGGGTCCGCGCGGCGCTGCGCGGCACGGTCCGCCCGCGGCGCACCTACGTCTGGCAGGTGCTGCAGCGCAAGCAGGGCAAGCGCTGGAAGATCGTCGGCCGGCGCAAGGTCAAGACGACTCGGAAGGGCGCCTACAGAAGCTTCTTCGTGCCGGGCTCGCCCGGGCAGTACCGCTTCTACGTCGCCGCCCTCAAAGACCGCACCTTCGCCCGTGGCGTCTCGAAGCTCTACCCCGTGAAGGTCAGCCGCGCGCGAGGCAGCGGCGGCGCGGGCGCCTGACCGCCCGGTCAGTCCGAGCGCTCGGCCCAGCCCTGCTCGAGCTCCGAGCTGTAGAGGCCCTGCCCGCTAACCAGCAGCCTGGCCGTCCGGACCAGGATCTTCAGGTCCAGCCACAGCGACCGGTGGTCCACGTACCAGACGTCCAGCTCGATCCGCTCGGGCCACGAGATCGAAGCACGGCCGTTTACCTGCGCCCATCCGGTGATGCCCGGCTTGACCTCCAGCCGGCGGCGCTGTCGAGGCGTGTAGCGGTCGACCTGGACGGCGACGGTGGGGCGGGGGCCGACGATCGACATCTCGCCCCGGAGCACGTTGACCAGGTTGGGCAGCTCGTCCAGGGAGAAGCGCCGCAGCCGCGCGCCCACGCGCGTGATGCGGGCGTCGCCGGGCTCGATGTAGAGGCCCGCGCCCATGCTCTCGGCACCCGAGACCATCGTGCGCAGCTTCCACAGCTCGAATGGGACCCCGTCACGCCCGATGCGCTCGTGGCGATAGATCACGCCGCCGCGGGACTCGAGCCGGATGGCCGCCGCGGCCACGATCAGCAGCGGCGAGGCGAGGGCCAGCGCGGCGGTGGCGATCATGATGTCGAGGACGCGGCTCACTACCCGGCTGCAGGACGTTCAGCATTCGCGTTGACCACCCAGATCGCGTCGACCTGGGCCTTGAGCTCGCCGGTCACCATGTCGGCCCCGCTGTCATGCAGGGACCGTACTGCTGTCGCCGTCGTAAACGATCGACTCTTGGCGGAAGATGCTAAATAAGCGATGTGCAGCTATCGTTTAGCAGCCTCCGGCCTAATTAATCGAATGGCTAATAGCTCTCCACCCGCTCCTCAGGTAAGCCCCCGGGCCGGGCGGTTCGTGCTCCAACAGGAGGGTGAGGACGGGTTTTGGGCGTACGAGCCAAACTCGCTGCCGCCGCACCCTCCTCTGGAGCTGGATGGGAGCTTGGCCGGCCTGATCGATCGGGCCAACCAGGCGCTCGGGCGGCTTGACGGCGTGACACTGCTCGTGCCCGACCCAGACCAGTTCATCCACACCTTCGTGCGAAAAGAGGCCGTGCTTTCGTCGCAGATCGAGGGCACGCAGTCGTCGTTCTCCGATCTCCTCCTGTTCGAGAACGACGAGGCCGTTGGCGTGCCACGAGAAGACGCAGAGGAGACGGCCAACTACATCGCCGCCATGGACCACGGGTTGGCCGAGGTAGCTCGGCCGGGTGGTCTGCCGATCAGCAGCCGGCTCCTGCGGCAGGTCCACGCGATTCTCCTGCAATCCGGGCGAGGCGCCAGCAAGTCGCCAGGGGAGTTTCGGCGCACGCAGAACTGGATCGGCGGGACCCGGCCGTCAAACGCTCGCTTCGTCCCGCCCCCTTGGACGTCGGTGGAATCGGCGATGGGGGATCTCGAGCGGTTCATCCACGATCAAGAGGGCGAGAACCGCGTATTGGTGAAGGCCGCGTTGGCGCACGTCCAGCTCGAGACCATCCACCCGTTCCTAGACGGGAATGGGCGACTGGGGCGACTCCTCATCACCCTCCTGATCGCGGTGGAGGGCGTCTTGAAGCGCCCCTTGCTCTATCTGAGCCTGTACCTGAAGCAGAATCGAGACCTGTACTACGGGCACCTGCATCGGGTCCGGACTGACGGAGCCTGGGAGGAGTGGCTGCGTTTCTTCCTGGAGGGGGTGACCGAAGTCGCAGGTTCGACAACGCGAACCACCCAGCGGATCGTCGCCTTGATCGATACCGACCGTCAGACCATTCACCGATTTGGCCGGGGCGCGGCAACAGCCTTCCGCGTCCACGACTGGGCCGCCCGCTATCTGATGGTTCGTCCCGGTCGGGTCGCTCGCGAACTGGGGCTGACCGAGCCTCCGGTGTACAACGCGATCGCTCGGCTCGAAGAGCACGGGATCCTCCGCGAGGTCACCGGTCGGCTGCGCGGCAAGCTGTGGGTCTACGACGAGTACCTCGAGCTGATGAACGAGGGCACCGAGCCTCTGTGAGCGTTGAACCGAAGCGGTTCGCGTAGCTTCTCGCCCGCGTGCACATCCTCTACCTGCACCAGTTCTTCACCACCCGCGAGGGCACCGGCGGCACCCGCTCGTACGAGTTCGCGCGCCATCTGGCGGGCGCAGGCCACGACGTGACGATGGTGACCGCGGCCCGCGGGGATGCCCTCGCGGGATCGAGCATCCCTGCTCGATCCCGAAGTGCCGCCGGGGGATCGCGCGTCCCTGCTCGATCCCGAACCGAGCCGCGCCGGTACGACGTGGGCGGATTCGCGGTGGTCGAGGTGAGAGGCGGGTCGCCCGACTACGTCAGCGCGACGGCGCAGGGCTACGCACGCCGGATCGCCGGCTTCGGCGGGTTCGCGGTCGCGGCCACCGCCGCCGCGGTGAAGCTCCCTCGCCCCGATGTGGTGTTCGCCACCTCCCCCGCGCTGACGGTGGCCGTGCCGGGGCTGCTGGCCGCGCGCCGCCACCGCGCGCCGCTGGTGTTCGAGGTGCGCGACCTGTGGCCGCGAGCACCGATCGAGATGGGCGCGCTTCCCAACCCCGTCGCGCAGGCGCTGGCGCGCAGGATGGAGAAGGCCGCCTATCGCGGCGCGGCGCACGTGGTGGCGCTTTCGCCCGGCATCCGAGAGGGCGTGGTGGCGGCCGGTGTCGATCCGGCCCGGGTGACGCTGATCCCCAACGCCGCAGACCTGGATCTGTTCGCGCCGGACGTGGACCCGGGCCCGATCGGCGAGCGCTTCGGGGACGACTTCGTGTGCTCCTACTTCGGCACCATGGGC
>JBBJOH010000040.1:0-8126 GCA_037720995.1 Thermoleophilaceae bacterium | reverse complement strand
CGGTGGGTCCGCGGCGTAGCGCCCGCCCATATCCTGCTCGGCCATGGCCCGGACCTGGCAAGAGCTGTTCGTAGCGCCCGACGTGTCCGCCGGCGGCGATGACGCTCAAGGCCCGGACGACGAGAAGCCGGGGCCGGGCGGCTTCTTCCGCCGCCTGCGCGACAACATGTCCAAGACCCGGCAGGCGCTCGGGGCCGAGCTGCAGGCCACGATCTTCGAGCACCTGGACGACGAGGCGTTCGAGCGCCTGGAGGAGGCCCTGATCTACGCCGACGTGGGGGCTCCGACCACGGCGAGCATCGTCGAGCGGCTGGAGGGCGAGGCGGCCGGAGGCGAGCTGCAGAGTGGGGAGGACCTCACCAACCGACTGCGCGAGCTGCTCGCCGAGACCGCCACCGTCGAGGGCGACACGATCGACATCGGCCACACGCCGACCGTGATCCTCGTCGTGGGGGTCAACGGGACGGGCAAGACCACCACGATCGGCAAGATCGCCTGGCACCTGCGCAACGAGCTTGACCGCACCGTGCTGCTGGCCGCCGGCGATACCTACCGTGCCGCCGCGGCGGAGCAGCTCGAGGTGTGGGCGCAGCGCAGCGGCTGCGACATCGTGCGCGGCGCCGAGGGCTCTGATCCGGCGTCTGTGGTGTTCGATGCGATGGAGGCCGCCGAGGCACGGGGCCATGACGTGGTCATCGTCGACACGGCCGGACGCCTGCACACCCAGCAGAACCTGATGGACGAGCTGGCCAAGGTGCGCAAGGTGATCGAGCGCAGGTTCCCCGGCGCGCCCCACGAGACGCTGCTGTCGATTGACGCGACCACCGGCCAGAACGGCCTGCGCCAGGCGCTCCTCTTTCGCGAGGTCACCCAGGTCACGGGCATCGCGCTGACCAAGCTCGACGGCACCGCCAAGGGGGGCATCGCCCTGGCGATCGCCCAGGAGCTCGGCCTGCCGGTCAAGCTGATCGGGATCGGCGAGGGCATCGAGGACCTGAGGCCGTTCGATCCGCAGGACTTCGCCAGGGCGATCCTCGAGTAAGCCCCTAGTCTTGGAGCATGGAGTGGGTTGCCTGGATGATCGGAGCCGGAGTGCTCGCCATCGGTGAGATTCTCTCCCTGTCGTTCTTCATGGGTCCGATTGCCGTGGCGGCGGTGCTCGCGGCCGGCGCTGCCGCTCTCGGCGCGGGGATCGCGATCCAGATCATCGTGTTCATCCTTGCGTCGATCGCCAGCCTCGGCGTGCTGAGGCCGATCGCGCGCAGCCACCTGAAGGTCCCGAGCCAGCTTCGCACCGGCACCCAGGCGCTCATTGGATCCTACGCCGAGGTGCTCGAGCCGGTGAACGGGCGCAAAGGGCAGGTGAAGCTCGCCGGCGAGGTCTGGTCGGCACGCGCATTCGACGATGAGGAGGTCTTCGAGCCCGGAGCGCGGGTACACGTAATGAAGATCGACGGGGCAACGGCGTTGGTGTCCGACGCCTAGCTCCCGCTAAGGAGGGTTCTCGAAATGGCTGGATTGATAGTGCTCGCAGTCGTCGCCGTGGTGGTGCTGTTCACGATCGCCCGCGGCGTACGCATCGTTCCGCAGGCCCGCACAGGCATCGTCGAGCGCCTGGGGCGCTACAAGCGCACCCTCGACCCTGGCCTGGCGCTGGTCGTCCCGTACGTGGACCGGGTCCGCCCGCTGCTGGACATGCGCGAGCAGGTGCTCTCGTTCCCACCCCAGCCGGTGATCACCGAGGACAACCTGACGATCCAGATCGACACCGTCATCTACTACCAGGTGACAAACCCCAAGGACGCGAGCTACGAGATCGCCGACTTCATCTCCGCGATCGAGCAGCTGGTGCTGACCACGCTGCGAAACGTCTGCGGCGGCATGACGCTCGAGGTCACGCTGACCTCGCGCGACACCGTCAGCGCCGCCCTGCGCATAGTCCTGGACGAGGCAACCGGTCGCTGGGGCATCCGCGTGAACCGAGTCGAGCTCAAGTCGGTGGATCCACCGCCTTCGATCCAGGAGGCGATGGAGAAGCAGATGCGCGCGGAGCGCGACCGGCGCGCCGCGATCCTCACCGCCGAGGGCGTCAAGCAGTCCCAGATCCTGACCGCCGAGGGTGAGAAGCAGAGCTCGATCCTGCGCGCCGAAGGCCAGCGCGAGTCGCAGATCCTGACCGCCGAGGGCGAGTCGAAGGCGATCGAGACGGTGTTCGAAGCCATCCACAAGGGCGACGCCGACCCCAAGCTGCTGGCCTACCAGTACGTGCGGGCCCTGCCCCAGCTCGCCCAGGGAGACGCCAACAAGGTCTGGATCATCCCATCGGAGTTCAGTCAGGCCCTGGGCCAGCTGAGGTCGATGCTGCCCACGCAAGAGGGCGAAGAGCCACCCAAGGCTCCGCCGCCGCCCCGACCCCGCAGCTAGCCTCAGACCACGATGTTCGACTCCCTCTCAGAGCGCCTGAACGACGCGCTCGGCGATGTCCGCTCGCGCGGCACGCTCACCGAGGACGACGTCGCCAAGGCCATGCGCCAGGTCCGCCTGGCGCTGCTCGAGGCCGACGTGAACTTCAAGGTGGTCAAGGACTTCACCTCGGCGGTGAAGGAGCGGGCCACCGGCTCCGAGGTGCTCGAGGCCCTGAACCCGGGCCAGCAGGTGGTCAAGATCGTCTCGGAGGAGCTGACCGAGCTGATGGGGGGCTCGGGCCGCGAGCTGGTCTTCACCTCCTCCGGCGGCCCGACGGTGATCCTCATGGCCGGCCTGCAGGGCTCGGGCAAGACGACGGCCTGCGGCAAGCTGGCGCGCCACCTGCGCGAGGAGCGCAAGCTCGACGTGGCGCTGGCGGCCTGCGACCTGCAGCGTCCCGCGGCGGTGGATCAGCTGGTCACCGTCGGCGCCAAGGCGGGCGCCACGGTGTACGAGCAGGGGACCTCGCGCAATCCCGTCGACGTCGCCGAGTGGGCGCTGGGCCAGGCCAAGGCCGACCGCCGCGACGTGCTGATCGTGGACACCGCCGGTCGCCTGCACGTCGACGAGGCGCTGATGGACGAGCTGGTGCGGGTCAAGAAGGCGATCAAGCCCCACGACGTGCTGCTGGTGGTGGACGCCATGACCGGCCAGGACGCCGTCAACGTCGCCGAGTCCTTTGCCGGGGCTACGGAGTTCGACGGGGTGATCCTGTCCAAGCTCGACGGCGACGCCCGCGGCGGCGCGGCGCTGTCGGTCAAGGCGCTGACCGGCAAGCCGATCCTCTACGCCTCCACCGGCGAGAAGCTCGACGCCTTCGAGCGCTTCCACCCCGACCGGATGGCCCAGCGCATCCTCGGCATGGGCGACGTGATGACGCTCATCGAGAAGGCCGAGGGCCAGATGGACGAGGCAAAGGCCCAGGAGCTCGAGAAGAAGATCCGCAAGAACCAGTTCACCCTCGACGACTTCCTCGACCAGATGAAGCAGGTGCGCAGCATGGGACCGCTGCAGGGACTGCTGAAGATGATCCCCGGCATGGGCTCCCAGCTCGGGAACCTGCAGGTCGACGACAAGGAGCTCGACCGCCTGCAGGCCATAATCACCTCCATGACCGCGGCGGAACGCGCGAACCCCAAGCTGATCGACGGGTCGCGGCGCCGGCGCATCGCCAGGGGATCGGGCACCACCGTCCAGGCCGTCTCGCAGTTGGTCAAGCAGTTCAGCCAGATGCAGAAGATGATGCGTCAGCTCAGCAAGGGCAAGATGCCCGACCTGCAGCAGTTGGCCAGCGGGCGCTAGGAGGGCCGCGCAGCGGCCCGTTCACGGCGGCGGGATGCCGCCATGGCCATCAGAACTGCGGCAGGATGCCGCAGGGGCTAACCTCACTGCCTATGTCCGTCCGAGTCCGGCTCACCCGTGTGGGCAGCAAGAAGAATGCGAGATGGCGCGTTGTCGTCGCCGACCAGCGCTCTCCGCGCGATGGTCGCACGATCGAGACCGTGGGCCACTACAACCCGCAAACCGACCCGTCGACCGTCGTGCTCGATCGTGAGCGCCTCGACTACTGGATCGAGCGTGGGGCCCAACCGAGCAACAGCGTGCGCAAGCTGATGCGGGTGCCCGCCGGCGTCGCTGCCGCGGTGGTGGACGAGGCGAACGCCGACGCCGCCGTCGAGGGAGGCGAGTCCCCCGTCGACGTGGCGGGCGCCACCGAGCCCGACGCCTCGGCCGATGACGCCGCCGTGGCCGAGCCGGCCGCCGCCGCCGATCCGCCCTCCAAGGGCGCCGGCGACGCCGAGAGCGCTTAGCTCCTCCGACCGTGGAGGACCTGCTGGCCTACCTCGCGCGGGCGCTGGTGGACGACCCCGATGCCGTGAGCGTCGACTCCTTCACCGAGGAGGACGGCACGATCGTGCTCGAACTGCAGGTGGCCGCACCGGACACCGGCAAGGTGATCGGCCGGGGGGGCCGCACCGTGTCGGCACTGCGCACCGTGGTGAAGGCCGCGTCGGTCAAGGAGAACAAGCGCGTGATGGTCGACGTCCTCGACGCCGACTGAGACCGGCCAGGGCTTTGGCTGCTCCGGGGTCCGGTCGGCTGGTGACGGCGGGTCGCGTGGGGCGAGCCCACGGACTCGACGGAAGCTTTCGCGTGCTCGGCGCCGCCCACGGGCTCTCGCGGGGCACGAAGGTGACGGTCGCCGGCGAGCAGCGCCGGATCCGCTCCCGCCGGGGCACCGGGCAAGAGCCGATAGTCGCCCTGGAGGGCGTGAGCGACCGCGACGCCGCACTGACACTGGGAGGCGAGCTGCTGCTGGTGGGTGAGAACGAGTTGCCGATGGACGAGGGCGAGTGGCTGGCCGAGGACCTGATCGGCTGTGAGGTGCGGGATCTGGGCAGGGTGGTCGGGGTGCTCGACGGCCCGTCCTGTGACGTGCTCGAGCTCTCCGGCGGCACGCTGGTCCCGCTGATTGCAGACGCGGTGCGCGCGGTGGACCTCGCGGCGCGCACGGTCGAGGTCGACCGCGCCTTTCTGGGCCTCGAGGGGACGCCCCCGTGAAGATCGACGTCTTCACCCTGTTTCCCGAATGGCTCGACTGGTTTCGCGGTCAGCGCCACGTGGCCAATGCGCTTTCGCTGGGACACGAGGTGGAGGGCCTCGACCTGCGGGCCACCACTCCGCTCAAGGCCGGCCGGGTGGACGACACCCCCTATGGCGGCGGGGCGGGAATGGTGATCCGGGTCGATGTCGTCGATGCCGCCCTGAGCGCCCGCTGGGGAGCCGACGCGGTCGAGGGGAGAGGCGCCCGGCGGGTGGTGGCCCTGGCCCCGGGCGGCCGTCAGTTCGATGACGCCCTCGCCTCGGACCTCGCGGCCGAGCAGGAGCTTGTCCTGCTGTGCGGTCGCTACGAGGGCTTCGACGAGCGGGTGCACGAGCAGCTGGCCACCGACGTGGTGTCGATCGGTCCCTACGTCCTGGCCGGGGGAGAGCTGGCGGCCATGGTCGTCTGCGACGCCGTGCTGCGCAAGCTCCCCGGATCGCTCGGGCACGGTGAGAGCGCGGTCGAGGAGTCCTTCAGTCCGGCGCTTCAGGGTGCCCCCGAGTACCCCCACTACACGCGGCCGGCGCAGTGGCGGGGAGCGGGAGTGCCAGGAGTCCTGACCTCGGGTGACCACGGACGGGTCCGGGAGTGGCGCGCAGAGAAGAGTCGCCTGCGGGGACAGCGCCGATCCTGATGCGGGGAGCGGCCAGGGGCGATGGCCTTCGCTACCATGGGCCGCCGCGCGGAGGCCTCCCATCGCTGCGCCCTCTTCACACGCATGAGCAGTGTCATCGACAACATCGAGCGCGCCCAGCTGCGCCGCGTACCAGCCTTCGAGGCGGGCGATCGGGTGCGCGTGCACTTCCAAGTGGTGGAGGGCAACCGGCGCCGCACCCAGGTCTTCGAGGGCGTCGTGATCAAGCGCCAGGGAAGCGGCCTGCGCGAGACCTTCACCGCGCGCAAGCAATCCTTCGGGGTTGGCGTCGAGCGCACGTTCCCGCTGCACTCGCCGAAGATCGAGCAGATCGAGGTGGCTGCCCGAGGCGACGTCCGCCGGGCCAAGCTCTACTACCTGCGCGACCGGGTGGGACGCCGCGCGCGTGTCCGCGAGCGCCGCTTCGGGCGCGGAGACCGCGACGTCGTCGATCCGTCGCTTGACGCCACCCGTGAGGTCGCGTCCGCCGACGGAGAGGGGGTCATGCCGCCACCGGAGACCGATGTGGTCGAGGAGGTGGCAGAGGATCCAAGCGGCGAAAGCGTCGCCGAGGTCGTCGCGGCCGAGGAGGCCGCAGGGCGCGAGCAGGAAGCCGGCGCCGCGTCGGCCGACGACCCCGAGTCCGAAGCGCCGCGCGACGCCTAGCGGGCCTCGCGCCGAGAGATGGCACGGACGGCCAACCGCGCCGGCAAGGCGTTCTTCGGCGTGGGGGGCTCGCTCGTCGAGACGGTCACGATCGTCATCGTTGCCCTGGGGCTGGCGCTGGGCATTCAGGCATTCCTCGTCAAGCCGTTCCGGATCCCCAGCGAGTCGATGGTCCCCACGCTGACGGTGGGCCAGCGGGTGCTCGTGGACCGCGTAAGCACGCACTTCGGAGAGCCCGCGCGCGGCGACGTAATGGTCTTCAAGCCGCCCAAGGGGGCCGACGAGAGCGCCTGCGGGGTATCCCACCCGGAGGACTCGCCCTGTCCCAAGCACACCGCCGAGCGCTCGGAGACGAACTTCATCAAGCGGGTCGTCGGGCTTCCCGGCGACCGGCTCTCGGTGCGGCGCGGGCGCGTATACATCAACGGCAAGCAGCGCAAAGAGCCGTTCATCCGTCCTGACGCGGGCTGCAGCATCTGCAACCAGGCGCGTCCGATCACCATTCCCAAGGGCGAGTACTACATGATGGGCGACAACCGCGGCGAGAGCGCGGACAGCCGCGAGTGGGGTCCGGTGCCCGAGAAGTGGTTCATCGGCAAGGCCTTCTTCACCTACTGGCCGCCGGGCAGGATCGGCACTCCCTAGCTCGGCTCGGCCTTCCGCCCGGGGTCGCGCCTATGATCGGCCCGACCGTGGGAGAGCCGGACAAAGCAGCCGCCGACATACCGTCGGCCGCCTCCCCCAAGAAGCTGTCGCGCCAGGCGCGCAAGGCGCGCGCCCGCAGACACAGTGGGCGGCGCCTGTTCGCCTTTGACCGCGAGATCGGGTCGCGCTGGGTCGCAGGCGCCGACGAGGCGGGGCGAGGATCGCTGGCCGGGCCCATCACCGCCGCCGCCGTCCTGTTCGACCTCGAGCGCCTGACCCTGGCCGACCGGCGCGCCCTGTCGCGGCTGAACGACTCCAAGCAGCACAACGAGGAGTCGCGTGAGCAGCTGTTTCCCCTGGTTCTGCGGGCGGCGGCCCGGACGTCGATCGTGTCGCGCTCGGTGCGGGCCATCGACGCGCGCGGCCTGCACGTGAGCAACCTGGATGCGCTGCGCTCGGCGCTGCTGGGTGTCGCGTGCCCGGGGACCGTGTGCCTGGTGGACGGCTTCGGCGTACCGGCCATGGACCACGAGCAGCGCGCCGTGATCGACGGTGACTGTCGCAGCGCGGCGATCGCCGCGGCCTCGGTCCTGGCCAAGGTCACGCGCGACCGGTACATGCGGCGAATCGCTGCGGTGCATTCGCAGTGGGACTTCGCAACGAACGTCGGCTACTCGACGCCCGAGCACCGGGCGGCGATCGCGGCGCACGGCGTCTCCCCGCTGCACCGGATGTCGTTTCAGTCCATCGCCTACCACCAGCTGAAGCTCGCCTGACGCCTGCCTGCGGGTCTGGGAGCGCGCCTGCCGGCGTCATCGCCCGGCTTGCGTGCTTTTTGCACGCTTCGCCGGGCACTTCCTTGGCAGCCACGCTCCCAGCCATCGCAGGCCAGGCGCAGACTCAGGCCCCGCCGAAACGCCCCGGAGGGCGCTCAGGAGTTTGGCCTTTGGCCTGCGAGGACACCACGGCGTGCATCTCACGTCACGCAAGGCAGTCCCCACGCTGCGTGACGCCACAGGCACGGACCTTGCGCACTGGACGGCAGCCAAGCTCGGGCCACGCTTGCCTGCCGTGACACGCACGCCGGGTGAGCCTTTGTCGAACGCCCGG
>JBBJOH010000039.1:0-8264 GCA_037720995.1 Thermoleophilaceae bacterium | reverse complement strand
AGCTCCTTGACGGCGGCGAGCACTTCCTGGACCGACGACTTGGCGTCGCCCAGCAGCATCTCTGTGTTCTCCTCGTAGAAGAGCGGATTGTCGATGCCCGCGAACCCCGAGCCCATCGAGCGCTTGAACACCACCACCGCCTCCGACTTGTCCACGTCGAGGATCGGCATGCCGTAGATCGGGCTGTCCTCGACGTCGCGCGCGGACGGGTTGGTCACGTCGTTGGCGCCGATCACAAGCGTCACGTTGGTGGTCTCGAACTCCGGGTTGATCTCGTCCATCTCCTTGAGCGCGTCGTAGGACACGTCGGCCTCGGCCAGCAGGACGTTCATGTGCCCGGGCATGCGCCCGGCAACGGGATGGATCGCGTACTTGACCTCCACGCCACGCTTCTCCAGCTCGTCGCCCAGCTCGCGCACCGTGTGCTGGGCCTGGGCCACCGCCAGGCCGTAGCCGGGCGCCACGACCACCTGGTCGGCCTGGATCAGCGCGAATGCCACCGAGGCGGCGTCGGTTGAGCGGTGCGGGCGCTCCTCGCCGTCGTCGCCGCCACCGCCGCCCCCGCCCCCGCCGCCGAAGCCGCCCGCCACGATGTTGGGGATCGAGCGGTTCATGGCGACGGCCATCAGGTTGGTGAGGATCGTGCCCGAGGCGCCGACGATGATGCCGCCCACGATCAGCGCCACGTTGTTCAGGGCGATTCCCGCCGCGGCGGCCGAGAGGCCCGTGAGCGCGTTGAGCAGCGAGATGACCACCGGCATGTCGGCGCCGCCGATGGGCAGCACCACCATGTTGCCCAGCCCGGCCGCGGCCACCAGGATCAGGATGAACAGGCCCTGGGACTCCTGGCCGAGGGCGATGGCGACGGCGGCGCCGATCGCCACCACCAGCAGCACGGCGTTCAGAACCTGCTGGCCGGGCACCGAGATCGGCTTCTGGGGGATCAGGTCCTGGAGCTTGCCGAAGGCGATGTTCGAGCCCCAGAACGAGACCGAGCCGATGATCGCGGCGAACAGGATCGGGATCAGCGTGTCCAGCGGCGGGTTGCCGGTGCCGACGTCGAGCGAGTGGCGGTACTCGGCCCACGAGATCAGCGCCACCGCCCCGCCGCCGACGCCGTTGAACATCGCCACCATCTGCGGCATCTGGGTCATCTGCACCTTGCGCGCCGCGGGCACGCCCACGACGGTGCCCAGCACGATGCCCAGGGCGATCAGGGCGTATTCGCCCACCTCGGGGGTCAACAGCGTGGCGATGACAGCGATCGCCATGCCGACGGCTGCCGTCGCGTTGCCGCGCCGGGCGGTCTTCGGGCCGGTCACCTGGCGCATGCCCACGATGAACAGCACGAAGGCGACGATGTAGAGGATCTGGATGAAGCTCGCGTTGGTGAGCAACGACGCCAACGGCAGCGGCATCAGGCGTCCTCGTCCGGCTTGGGCCGCACCTTGAACATCTCCAGCATGCGGTCGGTGACCAGGAAGCCGCCGACCACGTTGATCGTGCCGAACGCGATCGCGATTACCAGGAGCACCTTGCTCAGCAAGCCGTCGGCCTCACCGATCACCAGGATGCCGCCCAGCAGCACGATGCCGTGGATGGCGTTGGTGGCGCTCATCAGCGGCGTGTGGAGCGAGTTGGGCACCTTGGAGATGACCTCGAAGCCGACGAAGGCGGCCAGCGCCAGGATCGTCAATTCCGTTATGAGGTCCATCAGCCGGCTTCCTCCTGCTCGGGTAGGCCGGCGGCCTTGCGCGCACCGGGATTGACGACCTCGCCGTCGCGGGTGATGCACGCGCCCTTGATGATGTCGTCCTCGAAGTCCAGCTTCAGTCCGCCCTCGTCGTCGGCCATCAGCTTGACCAGGTTCTCGATGTTCTTGGCGTAGAGCTGCGAGGCGTGGTCGGGCATCGTGGCCGGCAGATTCACCGCGCCTACGATCTTGACGTCGTGCTTGACCACGGTCTCGCCGGCCTCGGTCAGCTCGCAGTTGCCGCCGGTCTCGGCGGCCAGGTCCACGATCACCGAGCCGGGCTTCATCTGCTTGACCGCGTCCTCGATGATCAGCAGCGGCGCCTTGCGGCCGGGCACGGCGGCGGTGGAGATCACGCCGTCCATGCCGCCGATCACTTCGGCCAGGGCCTCGCGCTGACGCTGCTGCTCCTCGTCGGTCAGGGCGCGGGCGTAGCCGCCGGCGTCCTCGGCGTCCTCCAGGCCGATGTCGAGCTTCACGAACTTCGCCCCCAGGGACTCGATCTGCTCCTCCACCGCGGAGCGGACGTCGAAGGCGTGGAGCACGGCGCCCAGGCGGCGGGACGTGGCGATGGCCTGCAGTCCGGCCACGCCGGCGCCCAGGACCAGCACCTTGGCCGGGCGGATCGTTCCTGCGGCGGTGGTGAGCATGGGGAAGAAGCGGGGAAGCTCCTCGGCGGTGATCAGGGCGGCGCGGTAGCCGCCCACCGTGGCCTGGGAGGAGAGGGCGTCCATGGACTGGGCGCGAGTGATCCGCGGTACGGCCTCCACGGCGAAGGAGGTGACCCCGGCGTCGGCCAGCGCCTTGGCGGTGTCGCCGTCCGTGAGCGGCTGGAGGAAGCCGATCAGCACGGCGCCCTCGCTCATCTTCTTGATCTCCTCGGGACTTGGCGGAGCCACCTTGGCCACCACCTCGCCTGAGAAGCCCGAGTCGGCGGTCAGTGTCGCGCCGGCCTCCTCGTACGCGGAGTCGGGCACGTGGGATTCCTCGCCGGCGCCGGGCTCGATGACGACGTCCACCCCTGAGGAGGACAGCTTCTTGACGGCGTCCGGCACGGTGGCGACCCTGCGCTCACCCGCGGAGGACTCCTTTGGGACAGACAGCTTCATCGGCGGGCGCGGAAGCCTATTCGACGAGCGCCCCCGAACGTCCTCAGGGTGCTAGGTCACCTCGCGCGAACGCTCGCGCAGGACGCCGAATAACAGGAGTATCGCTGTCCAGGCCGCCAACACGGCGAGTGCGCCCAGGAACGGAAAGGAGGGGTCGACATCGGCTCCGCCAGTCGCGGCGGACGACTGGGAGATCGTGTACTTGGGCAGATCGTCGAGCGCGAGCCCAGCCAGCGGCTCGACCACGAAGAAGAACACCAGCGTGCCCACCACGCCGGCCACCTGGTTGCCGACCAGGGCGCCGACGCCGATCCCCAGCGCCGCGCCCAGACCGCAGGTCAGCAGCCCACCGCCCACCACCCTGAGGTAGTCGGAGGTCTCCAGGCCGGGTCCGTCGGTGCCGGCGAGCAGCGGCACGCCGACAGCCATGCCCACGACGATCATGAGCAGGCCCACCCCGATTCCGGTCGCGGCGTAGGCCAGGGTGCGCGCCAGCAGCAGTCGCACCCGATCGGGGGCGATCAGCACGGCGGGCGCCACAGTCCGGTGCCGGTACTCCCCGGTGGCGCCGACGATGCCGAACAGGATCAGCACGAAAGAGATCGGCCCGCCGATGCTCAGGGCCTCGCGCTTCTCCGCCACGGTGGTCGGCTCGCCGCCCAGGCTAGAGGCGACCACGGTGAGCAGCAGGAGGGCGATCGCGGCCAGGGCGAAGCCCACCGCGGTGCGCGTGGAGCGCAGCTTGATCGCCTCGCCGCGGATCAGCGCGATCACGACTCGTCCCCCGTGGTGAGCTGGAAGAAGACGTCCTCGAGCGAGGCCTGGCTCTGGTAGAGCTGGTGCACGGCCACACCGACTTCGAAGGCCAGGTCGCCCACCGCGGCGGCGTCCATGCCCTCGACGCCCAGCGCGCCGTCCTCGTAGGCGTTGGCCGTCGCTCCCTTCGCCCGGATGGCCCCGGCCAGCTTGTCCGCCTGGGGGGAGCGGACGATGGCGGCCCCCGTGGCCGCGCCGGTCAGCTCGCCCACCGGACCCTGCTTGACGATCTTTCCCCGGTGGATGACCACCACGTCGTCCACCGTCTGCGCGACCTCGGCGAGCACGTGGCTTGACACCAGCACCGTCTTGCCCTCGCCGGCGGCGCCACGCAGCATGTTGCGCAGCCAGCGGATGCCGCCTGGGTCGAGCCCGTTGGCCGGCTCGTCCAGGATCAGGATCTTGGGGTCGCCCAGCAGGGTGACGGCGAGCCCCAGGCGCTGGCGCATGCCCATCGAGTACTTGCCGTAGCGCCGGTCGGCGGCGTCGCTCATCTCCACCTGCTCCAGCACCTCGTCGACGCGTGAGTCGGGCAGGCCGGCCATGGCGGCCAGCGAGCGAAGGTGCTGGCGACCCGAGCGCCCGGGGTGGGCTCCGGACACCTCCAGGTTGGCGCCCACCGTGCGGGCGGGGTCGTCCAGCTGGGGGTAGGGCCTTCCCAGCACCGTGGCCGTGCCGCCCGAGGGCCGGGCCAGGCCCAGCAGGCAACGCAGCGTCGTGGTCTTGCCGGCCCCGTTGGGACCCAGGAAGCCGGTGACCGCGCCGGTGCGCACGGAGAAGGAGACGTCGTCGACCACGGTCTGGTCGCCGTAGCGCTTGCTCAGCTGGGAGACCTCGATGGCGGCTTCGGGCACAGAGAGCGACCTACCCTGGGAAGCCCGGCGGCGAAACGCGGCGCAGGCAAACTCGGCGGAGGCGTCTCCCGCCGGCGCTGCTGCCGCCGGCGGGAGTGGTGCCTGCGCTGTGCAGCGTCAGCTGCCCTTCTTGATGAATCCCTCCGACTCGAGGTACAGGCGCGCCACCTCGGCGGGCTTGTCCTTGTCGATGTCCACGCGCGAGTTGAGGTTCTGCATGTTCTTCAGGGTCAGGCCCTTCTGAACGTCCACTATCACCTTCTCCGCGTCGGGTCCGAGCTCCTTGAGCTTCTTGGTGTCGATCCCGAAGGAGATGTTGTAGGGCGGGAAGAGGCCCTTGTCGTCCTCGATCACCGTGTACTTGCCCGAGGTCAGCTTGCCGTCGGTGGAGAACACCGCCGCCAGCTCCGCCTGGCCGTTGTCCAGCGCGGCGTAGGTCTGCTCGGTCGAGACGAACTCGGGCTTGAGCTTGTAGTTGCGCTGCAGCCCGATGTAGCAGTCCGTGCGCTGACGGCACTCCGGGAACCCTGCGAGCTTCAGCTTCGCCACTTCGGCTGGCTTGAGCTCGGAGAGCTTGGTGGCGCCGCCGAGCTTCTCCTTCTGGATGTCCTTGGTGGTGCCGACCTTGTATGTGTTCTCGAACTTCGTCCGCGCCAGCGCCGTGATGCCCTGCTTGGCGTACTTGGCCTTGGCCTCCTGGTATGCCTTGTCCGGGTCCTTGGGCACGGCGTCGGTCTTGATCTTGAAGAACGAGGTCAGCGAGGTACCGGTGTACTCGGGGTAGCCATCGATCTGGCCGCCCTTGAGTGCCTTGTAGGCGATCTGCTCCGAACCGAGATCCAGGTCCTTCTTCACCTTGTATCCGGCGGCCTGCAGCGCCTGTACGTAGATCTCACCGAGGATGTACTGCTCGGTGAAGTTCTTGGAGCCCACCGTCAGGCTCTTGCCGGAGTTGGCCGGGTTCTTCTTGATCTCAGAGCCGGCCTTCTCGCCGCCTCCGCCGCTGTCTGAACTCTTGCTGTCGCTGTCGTCGCTTCCGCATGCACTCACCGCAAGGGCGAGCACCAGCGAGACGAGGACGGCGAGGAGTGCTCTCATTTGCCTGCTCACGTCGGTTGTTCCCTCCTTCGTACTAGGGGTATGGAGAAGCCCTTGGCGTTTCGCCCGCCCTGCGCCAGCTTGATCCCCTTGGGGGTCACGAGCCGCTGGACCACGCCCAGGCCCGCGTCGGTCCCGAGCGTGATGAGCGCCACCACGATCGATGCCCCGATGGTTCCGGGGAAGCCGTAGGTCTGCGGGTTGAGCACCGGCTCGCCGAGCGTCTGCACGTTGGCCAGCGGAGCGATGGTGGCGGTGGCCAGCACGCTCACGGCGGAGGTGCGCACGCCGCCGAAGAACGTGGGCAGCGCCAGCGGCAGGCGCACGCGCCAGATGATCTGGCTGCCGCTCATGCCCATCCCCTCGGCCGCGTCGATCACGTCCCGGTCAACCTGGCGGACGCCCACGTAGGTGTTGGTCAGGATCGGCGGGATGGCCAGCAGCGTGAGGGCCAGCGCGACGTTGGTGAAGCCGACGCCGATGAAGGCGATGAAGAAGGCGATGAGCGCCAGGATGGGCACCGCGCGCCCCACGTTGGAGATGCTGGTGGCGATGAACTGGCCGCGGCCCTTGTGGCCCAGGTACAGCCCAATGGGAGCGGCGAGGGCCGTGCCCAGCGCCATGGCGGCCGCGCTTACCTCTACGTGGGTCAGCGCCAGTCCACCCACCTGGCCCAGGCCGCCAACCTGCACGCCGCCGCTCACCGACTCGCGCTCGTGGAAGATGAAGTCCAAGCCTTCGCCGAAGTCGCCCAGGAAGGCAAGCACGGTGGGAATGATCACGAGGCCGCCCTCATCCACGGAGTGGCCCGGCGCTGGACGCCCAGGATGATCAGGTCGAGGACGGCGGCAAGCAGCACGCACAGCCCACCCGCCAGCGCCACGTTGGACTTGAAGGTGATCTGGGCGTCGATCTGCCTGCCCAGTCCGTCGCCGCCGGCCAGGTAGGCCAGGGCGACCAGCCCGACCGTGGTCGTCGTGGCGATCCGCACGCCGGCCAGGATCTCGGGCAGGGCCAGCGGAAGCTCCACGCGCCAGAGGACCTGGCGGTCGGTGAGGCCCATGCCCTGGGCGGCATCGACGGTCTCGGCGGGCACCGCTCTCAGGCCGGTGGTCACGTTGCGGAAGATGATCAGCAGCGTGTAGGCCACCAGGGCCACCAGGGCGGTGGTGTTGCCGCGTCCGGTGATCGGCAGCAGCAGGAAGAAGGCGGCGATCGAGGGAATCGTGTAGAGCGCGCCGGTGAAGCCGATGATCGGTCCGGTCAGCCAGCGCTGACGGTGGGCGAGGATGGCCAGCGAGAAGGCGATCGCGAAGCCGATCACCACGGTCACGACCGTCAGGTAGGTGTGGTCCAACAGGGGCTGGACGTAGTCGCCGAAGTTATCGACGATCCACTGCGGACAGAAGCCGTCCTCGGCTACGCATTGATCCGACGCGCCTGTATCTCTCTCTGGCACCTGCGCCAGTGAGTCGAAGACCATCAGCGCTCTTCCTGAACCAGCTCCGCGCCGCTGCGGGACTCGGTGGGCGCCTCCTGGAGGAAGTTGGAGATGACCTCCAGGGAGAGCACGCCCCTCACCTGGCCCTGAGCGTCGATGACCGGCCCGTAGCGCGTCTCGCCGGTCAACAGGTCGGCCAGCGCGTCGCGCAGGATGTCGTCCATCTCCAGTACCGGCTCGGCCTTCGAGCGAAGGTGCGCCTCCACCCTCTCGCCGGACAGGGCCCGCTCGCTCAGCCATCCCATCGGGCGGTCATGCTCGTCCACCAGCAGTGGTACCGGGACGTCGGAGTCGTCGATCTTTGCCTGCGCGTCCCGCGTCGACTCCCCGACGCGGAGCTTGGCCGGCTTCCACAGGTCGATGTCCCTGACCCGCTGGAGCGCCAAGCGCTTGAGGGCGCGATCAGAGCCCACGAAATCCTCGACGAACGAGGATGCCGGGTACATGAGCAGCTCGGCGGGCGACGCGAACTGGGCCAGCTTGCCCCCCTTCTGCAGCACGGCGATCTTGTCGCCGATCTTGATCGCCTCGTCGATGTCGTGGGTGACGAACACCACCGTCTTGTGGATCTCGCGCTGGAGGCGCAGGAACTCGTTCTGCAGGCGCTCGCGGTTGATCGGGTCGATGGCGCCGAAGGGCTCGTCCATGAGCATCAACGGGGGGTCGACGGCCAGGGCGCGGGCCACGCCGACGCGCTGGCGCTGGCCGCCCGAGAGCTGGGCCGGGTAGCGGTCGCGGGTCTCGTGGGGATCGAGCGAGACCAGCTCGAGCAGCTCGTCCACACGCGCGGCTATGCGGCCCTTGTCCCAGCCGAGCAGCTTGGGCACGGTCCCGATGTTGTCCGAGATCGTCAGGTGTGGGAACAGCCCGATCTGCTGGATGGCGTAGCCGATCTCACGCCGCAGGTCCGAGGGCTTGCGGTCCTTGACGCTCTCCCCGTCCAGGAGGATGTCGCCCTCGGTGATGTCGATCATCCGGTTGACCATCCGCATGGCGGTGGTCTTCCCGCACCCCGACGGCCCGACCAGCACGCAGATCTCTCCCGCCGGGACCTCGAGCGAGAGGTGGTCGACCGCCGGGTCGTCCTGGCCCGGATAGAGCTTGGTGGCCTCTCGGAACTCGAGCGTGGCCGC
>JBBJOH010000038.1:0-8276 GCA_037720995.1 Thermoleophilaceae bacterium | reverse complement strand
TCAGGTGGGCGTCGCCGTTGTCCTCGCCGCCGCGGTGGTGGCGGTAGTCGCCCGGGTCGGGCGAGAGCTTTGCGGCCACGTCGTTGGCCGGATCCTTCCACGACGGCGGCGCCAGCTTGTCCAGCCACTCCAGGGTGTCCTCCTGCAGACCGGGCTCGTCGTCGTTGATCCAGACGCCGGCCGTGATGTGCATGGCCGACACGAGCGCGAGTCCCTCGGTCACGCCGGCCTCGTCCACCGCTCGCTGCACGTCGTCGGTTATGCGCACGAACTCCCGGCGCTCGTCGGTGTTGAAGGTGTGGTAGGCGGTGTGAGATCTCATGCCCGGGCATGATGCACCCATGGACATGGGATTGACGGGCAAGGCGTGCGTGGTCACCGGAGCCAGCCGGGGCATCGGCGCGGCCACCCAGCGGCTGCTCGAGGCCGAGGGGGCCGAGGTACTGGGCGTGTCGCGCCACGGCGCATTCGAGGCCGACGTGACAGACCCGGCCGCCGCCGAGCGGATCGTGGCCGAATGCGTCGATCGCTTCGGCGGCGTCGACGTGCTGGTCAACAACGCCGGCAGCTCGGAGATAAAGCCGCTGGAGGAGCTTCGCGACGCCGACTGGCAGGCCCAGTGGGAGCTGAACGTTATGGCCTCCATGCGCCTCATGCGCGCCGCGGCGCCGCTGATGGCCGAGCGGGGGGCGGGCCGGATCGTGAACGTGAGCTCGTCCTCGGGCAAGCGCCCGTCGGCCACCAACGCCGCCTACTCGGTGGCCAAGGCCGCGCAGCTCTCGCTGTCCCGGGCCTTCGCCGATGCCTGGGCCCCGAAGGGCGTGCTGGTCAACGCGGTCACCCCCGGGGTGGTGGGCACCGGCCTCTGGATGGACGAGGGCGGCATGGCCGACCAGGTGGCCCAGGCGCGGGGCCAGTCGCGCGAGGAGGTGATCGAGGCCCAGGCGTCCAAGGTGCCCGTCGGGCGCTTCGGCACCGAGGAGGAGATCGCGGGGATCATCGTGGTGCTCTGCTCGGCTCTGGCCTCCAACGTGGCCGGTGCGGCTTGGTCGGTCGACGGCGGCAGCGTCCCCGTCATCCTCTGATGCCTCGGTTCGGCCGGAGCCCCGCCTACTCTCGGGCTGGTGGCCGCCATCCCCTACGACATCCGCCGCTCCGACCGCGCGCGGCGGGTCCGGATCCAGGTGTCCGCCGACGGGGTGGAGGTCGTGGTGCCCCGGCGGATGCCCCTGCGCGAGGTGGAGCCCTTCGTGGCCGAGAAGGGGCCGTGGGTGAAGCGCACCCTGCGCCGCCTGCAGGAAGCGCAGGCACAGCGGACCCCCGCGCGCCTGGAGGATGGCGGCGAGGTGCCCTTCATGGGCTGCTCGCTCGCGCTGGGCGTGGTGGTCGAGCCGGGGCGCGTGCGCAGCCACGCGGCAAGGAGGGGGGATCGGCTCACCGTGAAGGTGCCCGACGCGTCGTATGAGGCCGTGCGCAGCGTGCTGGAGGGCTGGTACCGCCGCCGTGCCCGGGAGGAGGTGCAGCCGCGGCTGGACGCCGCCGCGGCCCGGGCCGGGGTCCCCTACGCGGGCCTGCAGATCCGCGGACAGCGCACCCGCTGGGCGAGCTGCTCGTCATCGGGAGCGATGAGCTTCAACTGGCGTCTGCTGCTCGCTCCGGCGGAGATCCTGGACTACGTGATCGAGCACGAGGTAGCGCACCTGAGCGTGCACGACCACTCCCGGCGGTTCTGGGACCTGCTCGCCTCGCGGATGCCCGGCTACCGGGAGCACGAGCGGTGGCTCAAGCGCCACGGACCATCGCTGCGGCTCTAGGACGGTCTTGCCGGCCTGGGGCTACTCGCTGCGGGGCGCTACTCCCAGCGGAAGCTGCGAATGGACAGGAAGATCCCCGCCACGCCCCACAGCGCCACCACCAGCAGAGAGCCGGCGTTGTCGACCAGCCCTTGGCCGGTCACGATCGCCCCGCCGAATCCGTCGATCACGTGCTTGAGCGGAAGGATCTGCGCGACCGCGTCCAGCGCCCCGGGCAGCGAGTCGGTGGAGTAGAAGACACCCGAGATGAAGATGGCCGGCAAGAAGACGATGTTCACGTACGCCGCGGCGGCGTCGAAGCTCGGGATGGCCTGCGACAGCGCCACCCCCAGCGCGCCGAACGAGAACACGCCAACGGCGGTGAACACCACCAGCTCGAGCCAGTCGCGCGGCCAGTCGACCCCGTAGAGCAGATGACCCAGCACCACGACGATCCCCACCTGGACGAAGGCGTTGACCACCGCGTTGCCCAAGAAGCCCGCGAAGTAGGAGGAGAGCGGCATGGGGGTGGCCAGGGCTCGCTTGAGCAGTCCCTGCTCGCGGCGGAAGGTCACGTTGAACGCCATCGCGTTGAAGGTGGTGGCCATCACGCTCATGCCCGCCACACCGGGAATCAGCACGTTCAGCTCGTCGGAGGCGCCGGCGAACACCGACGCGGTGAGCAGGAGGATCAGCAGCGGCAGCCCGAAGGAGAAGAAGGCGGCGCTTGGGTTGCGCCAGAACAGCTTTCGCTCCAGGCGAAACTGGGCCCAGGCCAGGTTGGCTGTGCTCACGACGAATCACCGCGCCCGTCCTCGGACGTCAGCTCCAGGTAGACGTCCTCCAGTGAGGGTCGCGCCACCTCGAGTCCGTCCAGCCGCTCGCCTCGGGCCAGGGCGTCCCCGGTGAGGCGGTGCAGCAGGTCGGTGGGGTCGTCGGTCTGGTGCTCCACCCGCGCTCCCGCGGCCAGGTAGGAGACGCGGTAGCCGGCCGAGCCGGGGCCCAGGTCCGAGGGTGGGCCCTCGGCCACGATCCGCCCGTCCTTGATGATCGCCACCCGATCGGCGAGCGACTGCGCCTCGTCCAGGTAGTGGGTGGTGAGCAGCACGGTCTTCCCCAGCTCCTTGAGCGCTCGGACAGCCGTCCACGCGGTACGCCTCGCCGCGGGATCGAAGCCGGTCGTGGGCTCGTCCAGGAAGACGACCTCGGGATCGCCCACCAGGGCCATGGCCAGATCCAGCCGCCGCTGCTGGCCGCCCGAGAGGCGCTTGATGCGCACGTGCGAGCTCTCCTCGAGGCCTACCAGGGAGATCGTCTCGGCCGCGTCCCGGGGGTGGGGGTAGGCGCGTGCCGCGTGGTCTACCGCCTCACGCGCGGTCAGCTGGGGGTGGAAGCCGCCGCTCTGCAAGACGACTCCGACTCGCTCCTGCAGCGCGCGATCGCGGCGCTGGGGGTCGTGGCCGAGCACGCTCACGTCCCCCGCCGTGCGCTTGCGGTAGCCCTCGAGGATCTCCACGGTGGTCGTCTTGCCCGCCCCGTTGGGGCCCAGCAGGCCGAAGACCTCGCCCCGGCCGACCGAGAACGAGACGCCCCGGACGGCCTCGACCGGACCGTAGCTCTTGTGCAGGTCCGAGACCTCGATCGCCGCCTCGCTCACGGGGATGACTATGCCAACTCAGCCGTGGGCTTCACGCATGCCGCCGCGTTTGCGGTGGCGTCGCATCGAGCGATCCTCCCAGAAAGGCGAGCGGCCCCGGGCTCAAAGCGCCGGGGCCGCGTCACCAGGAGGGATCTGCCCGGCCCATGCTGCCTGGAGGGCATGAGCGCGGTGTGAATGTTCTGAGAAGGCGGGCGCGGCCGACCCGAGCCAGACGCCCGGACTACCAGCCGGTGCGGGAGCGCAGCTCTGCGGCCTTACGGGCGTTCTTGCGCTTCTCCAGCCGGGTCTGCATGAACGAGCCGAGGGAGACGACCAGGATGAAGAAGATCATCACGCCGAACGAGAAGAAGGTGATGATGCGGTCGTCGGTCCCGCCGACGAGCCCCTCGCCGTTGTCGTGGGCGACCGCCGGTGCGGCCAGCGCCAGGCTGAACAGGACCGTGATGAGGGGAAGGAGCCGAGCCTTCATCGGCGCGGATTCTAACGATAAGCGCGCCGCCGGGTAGGGTGGCCGGGTCGTGAGCGACTCCGCCTTCAGCTGCATCATCGAGATCCCCAAGGGCAGTCGCAACAAGTACGAGTGGGACCCCGAGCGCGAGCGCCTGGTGCTCGACCGCTTCCTCTTCTCCTCGGTGGTCTATCCCACCGACTACGGCTTCATCCCCGACACCCTGAGCCGGGACGGCGATCCGCTCGACGTGATGTGCTGCGTGTCCGAAGCCACGTTCCCGGGCTGCATGATCGACGTGAAGCCGATCGCCCTCTTCCGGATGGAGGACGACCAGGGGATCGACGACAAGGTGCTGTGCGTGCCCCTGTCCGACCCGGGGTGGAACAAGATGGAGACGCTGGAGGACCTGCCCGGCCCGCTTGCGGACGAGATCGCCCACTTCTTCTCGATCTACAAGGATCTCGAGCAGAAGGCCGTCAAGGTCGACGGCTGGTACTCACGCGAGGAGGCGATCGAGGAGATCGAGTCGTCGCGGGAGCGCTTCCGCGAGCAGTCGGCCGCCTGACCCTGACCCGCGCCCGCCCGACCCTGGACCCGCGCTAGCGCCGCGAGCTCTCGAGGCGATCGCGCTCGTCGCCGCGGCCCAGGCCGGTGCTCTCGGCCACCGAGAGCAGCGCGACGGAGGCGGCGACGGCGGCCACGAAGCCGATCACGTTGAGCTCGAAGATCTCGCCGCTGCCGATCAGGTTGGCGAGAGTGCCGCCGATGATCGAGCCGACGACGCCGATGACCAGCGTCCAGACCAGGCCGATCTTCTGGCGGCCGGGGAGCAGCAGGCGGGCGAGCAGGCCGATGATGAGCCCGGCGACGAGGAATCCGATCACGCCGTAACCGTACCGGGTCGGAGGGCATCGAGGCCCCGGGTAGCCTTGGTGGGGTGAAGCTGGCCGGCCAGATCGCCCTGATCGCCCTGATCGCGCTCGGCTTCACCGTCCTGCCCGGCGGCGGGGGGGTGCTGCAGGTGGCGCTCAAGTTGCTGTTGGTCGCCTTCCTCGCCGCCGTCGGCTTCTTGGGCTACCGGATGTGGCACCAGTACCGGTTCGAGCTGGAGGGGCTGGAGGCCCGGCAGCGACTGGTGCTCTATGGCTCGATCGGGCTGGCCTTCCTAACCCTGTGCGCGTCGACGCGGATGTTCGACTCGGGCGGATTGGGCGTCCTGGCCTGGTTCGCCCTGCTGGGCATCTGCTCCTACGGGCTCTACTGGGTGTGGACGCAGTACCGCAGCTACGCCTGAGGCCCGGCGCACCGAGTATTCGCACGCCCGTAGCCCTCTTGTGACCCGCACGCGTTGTCTCGTGGCGCGCCTCACGCGACCGTGGCCCCATGACCCTGCACCGCTCGCGAACAGGAGGCCCCCGGCCCGCCCGCGTGGGGAGTGGCTCTGGTCCCCGAAGCTGCCCGGGCCAGGCGAGCGTCGAGCTTCTGGCCGCCGTTCCCTTCGTGCTCCTCGCCGGAGCGCTGGCCTGGCAGATGGCGCTTGGGGGCTGGACCGTGTGGATGTCGGCCCACGCGGCCCGGGTGGCGGCGCGGGCCGACGCGGTGGGCAAGGCGGCCGGCCCGGCGGCCCGCAGCGCGCTGCCTTCGACGCTCAGGCCGGACCTTGAGGTCGATCGCCTGAAGGCCGGAGGTGTTCGCGTTCGCGTCAGCGTGCCGCTGCTCCTCGACTGGCGCGGACCGGTGCACGTGTCCGCCTCCTCGTCGCTGGGCCGCCAGAGCCGATGAGGATGTCGCGAGGCGAACGAGGTCAGGCCACGATCGAGTTGCTCGGCGCCCTGCCCGTGGTGTTGCTCTTGGGCCTGGTGCTGTTGCAGGCCCTGGCGGTCGGCTACGCCTCGGTGCTCGCCGGCACGGGGGCCGAGGCGGGAGCCCTCGCCCTGGCCGCCGGTGCCGATGCGAAAGCCGGCGTGCACGAGTCGCTGCCCGGCTGGTCCCGTGCCCGCACGCGCGTCTCGGTGAATGGAGGAACGGTGCGCGTGCGGCTGCGGCCACCCTCGCCGCTGCGCGCGCTGGCCCGCAAGCTGGAGGTCGATGCCGACGCCTCGGTGGCCGGCTCGTGAGCGCCCGGCCGGCTTCTCGCGGGCGCGGCATGGCAGCCGCCGCCCTGACTTCGGTGGCCGGTTGGCTGGTGGAGCCCGCCGAGGCGCAGGGCCCCCCGTCCGAGCAGCCGTCCGAGCAGCCGCTCGTGTACGAGCGCCCGGTGATCGCGGTTACCGGCCTGCACCACCGCTGCGGCGTGACCACGGTTGCGCGGGCCGTGGGGGCCGAGCTGGCCGCGCGCGATCCATCGGGGTCCTGCGCGGTCACCACCCAGGCCGGCGGGGGCGCGGTGCCGCTGGGGTTTCCGGCAGCCTCGCGCCTGGCGCGGGCGCTGGGGCCGGTCGGGGCTCACAGGACGCGCACTGCTGGACGGCTTTGCCTGGTCAACGGGGCCGATCGGGTCGAGCTGTGCGCGACCCTGCGCTTCCTCGCTCCATTGGTGATCGACGTGGGGGATCCGACGGAGGCCGCCGCGGCCGCGGCCCTGGCCGACGGCGTGGTCGTGGTCTGCGGACCAACCGCCGAGCCGGCGCTGGCCGCTGTGGTGGCGGAGTCCCTGGAACAGGTCGGACCGCCTCCCGCGATCGTCGTGAACCGCATGGGCCCGGACCTCGAGCGCTGGGAGGGCCGCTCCCACGTGTGCCTGCCCGATTCGCGCATGGGCGCCCACGTGGCACAGTCGGGGCGCGAGCCGCGCGGGGCGCTGGGGGACTCCATCGCCGGGTTGGTGGACAGATGGAGCCCGGGGGAGTGAGGGCCACGTCGTTCACCACATCGTCACCTGGCCGCGACGAGCTGCCGCGAGCGTACGCGGTCCGTCTTTCGACCACTGGAGCGTGCATGAACCCGTCCACGACGCGACTCGACACCGACACCGACACCGCCTCCGACACCGCCTCCGACACCGACCAGGGGCTTTCCCGCCGGTCGCTGCTGGGCCGATCGGCCACCGGCTTGGGCATCGCGCTGGCCGGCAACGCGAGCGGCCTGTTCGGTGCAGAGGCATCCGCCAAAGGCGGACGAGGCGGGCGGCGCCGTGTCGGCTACGGACCGCTGGTCGACGATCCGGCGGGCGTGCTGTCGCTGCCGAAGGGCTTCGAGTACTCGATCGTCGCGCAGTCGGGCGTAACCATGCTCGAGAGCGGCGAGCCGACGCCGTCGGATCCCGACGGCACCGCGAGCTTCGTCCGCCGGGGAGGCAACGGCAGCGTGCTGGTGAACAACCACGAGATCAGCGGTGGCGAAGACCATCCCGTACCCGCGATCCCCGGCTTCGTCTACGACGCTCAGGCTGGTGGCGGAACGACGAACATCGAGGTCGACAGGCAGGGCAAGCGCGTCCGCGAGTACGTCAGCCTGGCCGGGACGGAGAACAACTGCGCCGGCGGACGCACCCCGTGGGAGACGTGGCTGACCTGCGAGGAGTCCGAGGCCATTCGCGGCAAGCGCCACGGCTACGTGTTCGAGGTCGATCCCTACCGTCAGAACGCCAACCGCAACCCCAAGCCGATCAAGGCGCTGGGGCGCTACAGCCATGAGGCGGTCGTCGTCGACCCCGACAGCGGGAAGATCTACCTCACCGAGGACGCCAGCAACCCCAACGGGCTGGTCTATCGCTTCACCCCACCGCGGAGCGAGTTGCCGCTGGGCCGTGGATCGCTCCGCGCGCTGGCCGACGATGCCGGCAGGCTGCAGGCGATGAAGGCGTTCACCAGGCGGGGGGCGTTCGTGCCCGACCTGTCGGTGGCCACCAGGCCCGGCACCACCTACCGCGTCGAGTGGGTCAAGGTCCCCGACCGCGACGCCACGACGGTCTCGACCCGGAAGCAGTTCGGGCTGGGCGAGGTCACCCGCAGCCGCAAGCTGGAGGGCATGTGGTGGGGCGACGGGGGCGCCTACTTCGTCGCGTCGTTCGCGCGCAGCACCGACGGAAGCGCCGCCCAGCACGACGGTCAGGTCTGGTTCATCGATCCCGAGGCCGGCACGATCGAGCTCAAGCTGCACTTCGCCTACACGCCGAGCGACCAGGACAACGATCCTGACGGGCCCGACAACATCACCGTCTCGCCCTACGGCGGCGTGATCCTCGCCGAGGACGGCGACGGGGTGCAGCATCTGGTCGGGGCCACGGACAGGGGCGAGCCGTTCTTCTTCGCGCGCAACGACGACAAGGAGAACTCGGAGTTCACCGGCCCGAACTTCTCCCGCGACAAGAAGATCCTGTTCGCGAACATCCAGTCACCCGGCTACGTGTTCGCGATCCGGGGGCCATTCC
>JBBJOH010000037.1:0-8303 GCA_037720995.1 Thermoleophilaceae bacterium | reverse complement strand
GTCTCAAGGGGCCGGTAAGCGTACCGATCCCCGCGCCGCTCAGCAGGCGACGTGGATTCCTGGAGCAGCGGGACGTCTACTTCAGGAATCCCTCGTAGTTGCGCATCATCATCTGCGCCTCCAGCTGCTTCATGGTGTCCAGGGCCACCCCCACGACGATCAGCAGCGAGGTGCCGCCGAAGGCGAGCTCGGTCGAGGTCTGGGCCAGGATCAGGGTCGGAAGCGCGGCCACGGCGGCCAGATACAGCGCGCCGGGGAAGGTGAGGCGGGCCAGGATGCGGTCGAGGTACTCGGCCGTGGGCCGCCCCGGTCGCACGCCGGGGATGAAGCCGCCGTACTTCTTCAGGTTGTCGGCCTGCTCGACCGGGTTGAAGGTGACCGCCGTGTAGAAGTAGGTGAACAGGATGATGAAGATCGACTCGCCGATCACGTAGCCGGGGCTCTGGGCCTGGAAGAACGCTGCGAGGTCGCGTGCCCAAGGGGCACTGGAGATCTCTCCGATGGTGGGGGGAAATGCCATCAGCGAGGCCGCGAAGATCACCGGGATCACCCCGGCCATGTTCACGCGCAGCGGCAGGTATGTGGAGCCGCCGCCGGTCGTGCGCCGGCCGACCACGCGCTTGGCGTACTGAACCGGGATGCGTCGCTGGCCCTCCTGGATGTAGACCACGGCGGCGATCACGGCCAGGCAGATGAAGGGCATCATGACCTTGAACACCTGGTCGCCGGACGTCCACCAGGACTGGATGCCGGTGGGCAGGCCCGCGACGATCGAGGCGAAGATCATCAGCGAGATGCCGTTGCCGATCCCGCGCTGGGTGATCAGCTCGCCCAGCCACATGACGAGCACGCAGCCCGCGGTCAGAGTGGTGACCACCACGAACACGTGCCCGAACGTGAAGCTCTTGAGGATCCCCTCGCCCACCTGGGACTGGGAGCGGATCACGAACACGAAGCCGATCGACTGGGCGAAGGCCAGGCCGACGGTCAGGTAGCGCGTGTACTGGGTGATCTTCTGCTGACCGACCTCACCCTCCTTGCGCAGCTTCTCCAGCGACGGCACGACGACCGTCATCAGCTGCAGGATGATCGAGGCGGTGATGTAGGGCATCACGCCCAGGGCAAAGATCGCGAAGCGCTGCAGCGAGCCGCCGGAGACCAGGTTCAGCAGGCCGAGGGCGCCGCCGCCGGAGAATGACTCGGTGAGCCGGTCCAGGACCTCGGTGTCGACGCCGGGCGCCGGGATGTGGGCGCCGAGCCGGTAGATGGCCAGCATGGCCGCGGTGAAGGCCAGCTTCTTCCGGATCTCTGGAACCCGGAAGGAGTTGAGAAAGGTCTGAAGCATGGGCCTGGGCTAGGAGCTCGAGGTGCGGTGCTCGCCGGAATCGACGATCCCCGCTGCGCTCCTGCCCTCGAGCAGGAAGACGGTTCCGCCGGCGGCCTCGATCTTCTCGCGCGCGGAGACGGAGAAGCCGTGGGCGTGAACGGTCAGGGGCTTGGAGATCTCGCCGCGGCCGAGGATCTTGACCGGCACGTCGCGACGGGTGGCCAGGCCCGCCCCCTTGAGGGCATCGGGCGTGACCTCGGCCCCCGAGTCGAAGCGAGCCTCGAGATCCTCGAGGTTGACCGGCTGTGTGGCGGTACGGAAGTTCTCGAACGGCATCGACTTCTTCATGTGCGGGCCGCGCAGCTTGCGCATCCGCACCTGGATCGGGTTCTGGCCGCCTTCGAAGCCGGACCGGTCCTTCGCCCCCGAGCGGGAGCCGGCGCCCTTCTGGCCGCGACCGGAGGTCTTGCCCATGCCCGAGCCCTCGCCGCGGCCGACGCGCTTGCGCCGGTGGGTGGAGCCCTTGGCGGGCTTGAGGTTGTGGAGGCCGATGCGGGAGGGATTGGACCCGGACGCCGGGCCGTTGGACGGGTTGTCGTCAGTGGGCACCGCGCACCTCCACCAGGTGGGCGATCGTCTGGATCTGCCCCCGCACCGTGGCGTCATCGGGGCGTTCGGTCCGCCGGCCGATGCGGCCGAGGCCGAGGCTCTGCATCGCCCCTCGCTGCGCCGGGTTGGCCCCGTTGGGGGAGCGCACCTGGGTGATCGTCAGCTTGTCGGCCATCAGGCCTCCTCGCCCCCGGTGCTCGTCCCGGCGGAGACGGCCTCGGGTCCGTCCTCGGTGGCAAACGACTCGGCCGAGTGGCCGTTCTTGGAGTCGATGCCCAGCACCTCGGCCACCGACAGGCCACGCAGCTCGGCGACGTCCTCGGGCCGGCGCAGATCCGCGAGCCCGGCCATCGTCGCCTTGACGAGGTTGATCGGATTCTGGGAGCCCAGCGACTTGGAGAGCACGTCGTGGATGCCGGCCAGCTCAAGCACCGCGCGCACGCCACCGCCGGCGATCACACCGGTGCCTTCGGAGGCCGGCTTGAGCAGCACGCGGGAGGCCGAGTGCACGCCCAGCACCTGGTGGGTGATCGTCGACCCGTGCATGGGCACCTCCTTGAGGTCACGGCGAGCCCGCTCGACGCCCTTCTGAATGGCCACGGGGACCTCGTTGGCCTTGCCGTAGCCCACGCCGACCTTGGACTTCTCGTCGCCCACCACGACGAGCGCGGTGAAGGAGAAGCGGCGGCCGCCCTTGACCACCTTGGCCACGCGGTTGATCTCGACCACGCGCTCCTGGAGATCGCTGTCGCGTCCGCGTCCGCCCTGCTGTCTGTTGCTCTCTCTGGCCATAGGACTTCCTTCGAGGGTATCTAGAAGCTCAGGCCCGCTTCGCGGGCCCCTTCGGCCAGCGCGCGCACCCGGCCGTGGTAGCGGTAGCCGCCGCGATCGAACACGCACTGCTCGACGCCGGCCTCCTTCGCACGCGTGGCCACGACCTCGCCGGCCTTCTTGGCCTGCTCCATCGGCGGCAACCCGCGCAAGTCGGACTCGGTCCACACGACTGCGGCCAGCGTGTGACCCTGCACGTCGTCGATGACCTGGGCCAGCATTCCGCGGTTGGAGCGGAAGACCGACAGCCGCGGGCGCTCCGCCGTGCCGCGGACCTTCGACCGCACGCGGCGGCGGCGCTTGAGCCGGGTCTGGTGCCTGCTCCTGACGCTCATGCGCGCTTGCCGACCTTCCTGGGCACGTACTCGCCCGCATAGCGCACGCCCTTGCCCTTGTAGGGCTCCGGCGGGCGCTGCTTGCGGATCCGCGCGGCGGTCTCGCCGACGACCTGCTTGGAGATGCCCCGGATGACCACCTGAGTGGGGGCGGGGACCTCGAACTCGATGCCCTCGGGAGCCTCCATCTCGACCGGGTGGGAGTAGCCGAGGCTGAGCACGAGCTTGGAGCCCTGGAGCTGCGCGCGGTAGCCGACGCCCTGGATCTCCAAGCGCTTCTCGAAGCCGTGGACTACGCCCTCGACCATGTTCGAGATGAGGCTGCGGGTCAAGCCGTGAAGCGCACGGTGCTCGCCCCGGTCGGAGGGGCGGGTGACCAGGATCTCGCCGTCGTCCTGCCTGGCGATGGTGAGGTCGCGGGCCACGCGCTCGGACAGCTCGCCCTTGGGGCCGTTGACCCGCACGAGCTCCGGCTCGATGGAGACCATCACGCCCTCGGGCACGGAAATGGGCTGTCTACCTATTCGGCTCATCACCAGACCTTGGCGACCAGCTCGCCGCCCACGCCCCTGCGACGTGCATCGTGGCCGGTCATGACGCCGCGGGAGGTGGACACGATCGTCGTGCCCATGCCGCCCTGGACCCTGGGTACCGCGGTGGAGCCCACGTAGCGCCGGCGACCGGGCTTGGAGACGCGCTCCATGCCCATGATCACCGGCTTACGGTTCTCGGTGTACTTCAGCGTCACGCGCAGGTCCTGCCCGACACGGCCGGGCTCGACGGCCCAGCTCTCCACGTAGCCCTGCTCGGTGAGGATGCGGGCCATCTCGGCCTTGAGGCCGGAGGAAGGCATGACCACGTCGTCGTGGTCGGCCTGGAGGCCGTTTCGGACGCGGGTAAGGAAGTCGGCTATCGGATCGGTGGCGCTCATGGTTGGCTGGTTCGCTTCTCGGCTGGTCCGCCGGCTACCAGGACGACTTCGTCAGCCCGGGGATGTCGCCCTCGTGGGCGTGGTCGCGCAGGCAGATGCGACACAGGCCGAACTTGCGCAGGTAGGCGCGCGGGCGGCCGCACTTGCGACAGCGGTTGTAGGCACGGGTCTTGTACTTGGGGGTGCGCTGCTGGCGCACGCGCTGGGAAGTCTTGGCCATCTATGAGCTCTCCTCGGCGGTATCGCCGTCTTCGCTGTCGTCTTCGGCCGGCTCGGGCTGAGCATAGGCCTCCGGGTTTTCCTCCTTGAGCTGCTCGAGCGCCGCCTGCTCGGCCTCGGCCTTCTGACGGGCCTCCGCGGCCTCGCGCTCCTCGGCTTCGGTATCGCGCACCTCCGGCTGCCCGGGGCGCCCTTCGGCCTGGAAGGGCATGCCCAGCAGGTGCAGCAGGGCAAAGGCCTCCTGATCGGTCTCGGCGGTGGTCACCACCGCTACATCGAGGCCGCGCACCTGGTCGATGGCGTCGTAGTCGATCTCGGGGAAGATGATCTGCTCGCGAATGCCCAGGTTCCAGTTGCCCCGGCCGTCGAACGAGCGCGGGTTGAGCCCCCGGAAGTCCCGCACGCGCGGAAGGGCGACCGACATCAGGCGATCCATGAACTCCCACATGCGGGCGCTGCGCAGCGTCACGGCCACGCCCACGGGCATCTCCTCACGGAGCTTGAAGGCGGCGATCGACATGCGCGCGCGGCGGATGCTCGGCTTCTGCCCGGCGATGATGGCCAGCTGCTCGGAGGCCGCATCCATCATCTTCGAGTCCTGCTTGGCCTCGCCGACGCCCATGTTGAGCGAGACCTTGACCAGGCGCGGGACCTGCATCGGATTCTGGTAGGCGAAGCGCCTGGTCAGCTCGGGGACGATCTCGTCCTCGTAGCGCGTCTTGAGGCGCGGCACGACCTGGGCCTCGGGAGCCGAGCTCGAAGCATTCGTCGTCGATGCCGAGTCCTTCACCGCCATCAGTCGAGCTCCTGACCGGACTTCTTGGCCACGCGCACGCGGCGGCCGTCCCCGGCACGCGTCAGACCCACGCGAGTGGGATCGCCGCTCTTGGGGTCCAGCAGCTGCACGTTGGACACGTGCACCGGACCCTCGACCTCGACCACGCCGCCGATCTCCTGCGCGCGCTGGGTGTCGCGCAAGGTCGTGGGCCGCTGATGGCGCTTCTGGACGTTTACGCCTTCGACCACGACGCGCTCGCGCGCCCGGTCCACGCGCAGGACCTTGCCGGTCTTGCCGCGGTCCTTGCCCGAGATGACCTTGACGGTGTCGTCGCGGCGGATCTTCATCCGGGCAGCCATCTCAGAGCACCTCCGGCGCGAGCGAGACGATCCGCATGAAGTTGCGATCGCGAAGCTCGCGGGCCACCGGGCCAAAGATGCGCGTGCCGCGCGGGGCGTTGTTGGCGTCGATCAGGACGGCAGCGTTCTCGTCGAAGGAGATGTAGGTGCCGTCGTTGCGCCCGAACTCCTTGCGCGTGCGCACGATCACGGCCTTGACCACCTCGCCCTTCTTGACCGAGCCGTGGGGAATCGCCTGCTTGACCGTCGCGGTGATCACGTCACCGACGCCCGCGTATCGGCGGCGCGACCCGCCGGACACGCGGATGCACAGGATCTCCCGGGCGCCGGTGTTGTCGGCGACCCGTAGGCGTGACTCCTGCTGGATCACCTATCTCGCCCTCTCCAGGATCTCGACCAGGCGCCAGCGCTTGGAGCGGGACAGGGGACGGCTCTCGATCACGCGGACCGTGTCACCGGCGTTGGCCTCGTTGCGCTCGTCGTGCGCGCTCAGCTTGTTGGAGGTGCGCACGATCTTGCCGTAGGTGCGGTGCTGGCGGGCGTGGTCGATGCGGACGGTGATCGTCTTGTCCGCCTTGTCGGACACGACCACGCCCAAGCGTTGCCGCGGGCTGCCCGTGGTGGTCTTCTCGGCGGGCGGGGTGCCCTGGGCGCCGCCGCCGGCGCGGCGCTTCTCCCGGCTCCTGGACCGGTAGCGCCGGCGCTCGTCGGCGTTTGCCTTGCGCTTGGCCAGCCGCTCGGCGGTGCGTTCCTCGATCGTGCGCGCAGGACGGGCCTCGCCGCCGCGAGCCGTGCGAGCGCGGGTCCGCCGCTCCTTTGGCGAAAGCAGCTCCTCGGGCTCGGCGGCCGCCGTGGTTTCGGGATCGGACACGACGTCCGATCCCGCGGTGGCATCCACCGACGCAGGCGATTCCTCGGCGGCCGCCTCGGCCGCCACCGCGTCGTCGGTCTCCGGGGTGTCTTCGTTCTGGTCGTTCTCTTCGAAAGTCATGACTCCGCCTTCTGCTTGCGTAGCTCGGCGTCCACATCCAGACGACGCTGCCCGGCCACCGTGAGCCCGCGCGCGAGGTCCTTCTTGGCGCCGTTCAGTCCCGCCGTGTTCTCCAGCTGCCCGGTCGCGTGCTGGAAGCGCAGGTTGAACAGCTCCTGGCGCGACCGGTCGACGAACTCCACCAGCTGCGGGTCATCGAGATTGTGCACATCGGCGGCCTTCACTGCTGTCCGGCCCCCTCGCGCATCACGAACTTGGTCTTGACCGGCAGCTTGTGGCCGGCCAGGCGCATGGCCTCACGGGCCAGATCCTCCGATACGCCGGAGAGCTCGAACATGACCCGCCCGGGCTTGACCACGGCCACCCATCCCTCGGGCGAGCCCTTGCCCGAGCCCATGCGGGTCTCGGCGGGCTTCTGGGTCACCGGCTTGTCGGGAAAGACGTTGATCCACACCTTGCCGCCGCGCTTGATCTTGCGCGTCATGGCGATGCGGGCGGCCTCGATCTGGCGGTTGGTGACCCAGCCACGGTCGATGGACTTCAGCCCGTACTCGCCGAACTCGACGGTGGTGCCGCCCTTGGAGAAGCCGGCCCTGCGGCCGCGGTGCTGCTTTCGGTGCTTGACGCGCTTGGGCGAGAGCATCAGCGACCACCACCGCGGGCCCCGGCGCCGCCCTGGCCGCCGCGGCCGCCGCCGCCCTGGCCGCCACGACCACGAGCGCCGCCGCCCTGACCGGCGCCGCCGCGACCACCACGGTCGCCACCGCCGCCACGTCCACGGCCGCCGGGGCCGCCGCCCTGGGCCTGCTGGGGCGCTTCGAGCTCGGTCAGATCCTGCGCGAAGCCCTTGGGCATGATCTCACCCTTGTTGATCCAGACCTTGACGCCGATGCGACCGAAGGTGGTCTTGGCCTCGAAGAAGCCGTAGTCGATGTCCGCCCGAATCGTATGCAGGGGCACCCGGCCGTCGGAGTAGCCCTCGGTGCGAGCCATCTCGGCGCCGCCCAGGCGGCCTGAGACCTGGACCCGTGCGCCCTTGGCGCCCGACCGCATGGCCGAGGTCAGCGAGCGCTTCATCGCACGCCGAAAGGCCACGCGGTTGACGAGTTGCTCGGCGATCGACTGGGCCACGAGCTTGGCGTCGAGCTCGGGGCGCTTGATCTCGAGGATGTTGACCTTGACCGCCTTGTCGGTCATGCGGTGGAGCTCCTTGCGCAGGGCGTCCACCTCGCTTCCCGACTTGCCGATCACGATCCCGGGCCGTGCGGTGTGGATGTTGACCTCTACCTCCCCCGCGTTCTTTCGGATCGTGATGTCCGACAGGCCGGCGTGCGAGAGCTTGTTGTCGATGTGCTCGCGGATCTTGATGTCCTCGAGCAGGTAGTCCGAGAAGTTCTTCTCCGCGAACCAGGTCGCCTTCCAGTCGTGGATGTAGCCGACGCGCATCGACTCGGGATGGACTTTCTGTCCCATGGTCTATCCGTCCTTCCCGGTAAGCGTGATGGTCATGTGGCTGGTGCGCTTGTGGATCGGGGTGGCCCGCCCCAGCGCCCGCGGTCGGTAGCGCTTGATCGTCGGGCCCTCGTCCACGAAGGCCCGCCCGACCTTCAGGTCGCCGGGGTCCAGCTCGAAGTTGTTCTCCGCGTTGGCCACGGCCGACTCCAGCAGCTTGGCGATGTCGGTGGCCGCCGCCCGCGGCGTGTGGCGCAGGATGGCCCGTGCCTCGGCGACCTGCTTGCCGCGGATGTGATCCATCACCAGGCGGGCCTTGCGGGGCGCGGAGCGCACGTACTTGGCCTGTGCGCGAACGGCGACGGCGCCGGACCGGTCGCGCGGAGCATCGCGCTCGGACTCGGCGCGCTTCTGATCGCGCTTGCGCCCGGCGGACACCTCCGAGCCGCGGCGACGGGAGGGCTTCTCCTC
>JBBJOH010000036.1:0-8389 GCA_037720995.1 Thermoleophilaceae bacterium | reverse complement strand
GAGCGCGTCTCTGATAAGGACGAGGTCCCTGGTTCGAGTCCAGGATCGCCCACTCACAGCCGCGTAGTCGGAGACGCAGTGAACGGCGGCCACCGGCTCGGGGACCGCCAGGGCCATGACTACACTGTTCGTCTCACACGGTCCGCCCTGGAGGAACCCTTTTCCCGCATGACCGAAATGGTGATCTACGGCGTCAGCTTCGACATGGTCGGGAAGCAGCCGATCGTGCTCCTGAAGACGCGCGAGGGGAACAAGTTCCTGCCGATCTGGATCGGCCACCCCGAGGCGGCGGCCATCCTCATGAAGCTGCAAGGGGCGAACACCCCGAGGCCGATGACCCACGACCTGATCAACGACGTGCTGTCCGAGCTCGAGGTCAACTGCACGCGGGTCTCCGTGACCGAGCTGCGCGAGAACACCTTCTATGCCGTGATCACCCTCCGGATCAACGACCGCGATGTCGAGATCGACTCCCGTCCCTCCGACGCGCTGGCGCTCGCCGTCCGCACAGGGGCCCAGATCTTCGCCGCCGAGGAGGTCATAACGGAGTCGGCAATCGAGTTCGAGCACGAGGTCGAGGACCAGGAGGAGGTCGTCGAGAAGTTCAAGGACTTCCTCGACAACGTCTCGCCGGAGGACTTCGGGGCTTCCTCGAGCTGACGTCCGTCAGACGGGCGCTCCCGCCGCCCGCGCGAAGGCCCGGTCCAGGATCCGCCCGACCATCTCGTCGAAACCGACCCCTGCCGCCTCCGCGGCTTGGGGCAGCAGGCTGGTGTCGGTGAGGCCGGGGATCGCGTTGGCCTCCAGGACGGTCAGGTCCCCCGTGAGCGACAGCATCAGGTCGACACGCGCGAAGCCGTAGCAGCCGAGCAGCCCGTAGGTGTCCAGCGCGAGCTGGTGGGCTCGCTCGGTCGCCCCGTCCGGCAGCTCGGCCGGGCACACGAAGGTGGTTCGGCCGATCTCATAGCGGGCCTCGAAGTCGTAGAAGTCCTCGTCCCGGGGCACCGCCTCCACGACGGGCAGGGCCTGGGGGCCGTCGACCCCGTCGAGTACCGAGACGGCCAGGTCGCGCCCCTCGACATGGCGTTCGAGCAGGACCCGCTCGTCGTAGGAGAAGGCCGAGACCAAGGCGCGGGGCACGTCGGCGGCGCTGCGCGCGAACTTGATCCCCAGCGCCGATCCCTGGCGCGACGGCTTGACCACGATCGGGAAGTCCAGCCGCTTCTCGATCTCGGGCAGCGTGTCCGCTGCGCCGAGCTCGCGGAAGGCGGTCTGGGAGAACGCGAAGAAGTCGGGCGTGGGGATGCCGGCCGCCTGCAGCAGGTGCTTGGTGGTGACCTTGTCCATCATGCGCGAGCAGGCCAGCACGCCCGAGCCGGTGAAGGGCACACCCAGTATCTCCAGGAGCTCCTGGACGGTGCCGTCCTCCCCGTCGCGCCCGTGCAGGGCGACGAAGGCGACATCGGGCCGCTCCTCGCGCAGGTTGGCGATCAGGTCGGGCCCGACATCCAGGCCGACCGCATCGTGTCCCAGCCGCTCCAGCGCATCGGACACCCGGGCACCGGAGCGCAGCGAGACCTGGCGCTCCAGCGATCGGCCCCCCTTGAGCACGGCGACCCGGCTCACGCGCCACCCGCCCCGCGCCGGGCCTCCGAGCGATGGCGCAGCTCGACCACGCGCGCCCCCTCGTGAACGTCGTCGGCCTCCCGGGCCGCCTCGATCTCCTCGCCGCTCGGCGCCTTCATCTCTCCGGTCAGGGTCCCGTAGAGGTCCATCTGCTCATCGATCACCTGCCCGATCCGCCGGATGCCCTCCCGGATCCGGTCCTCGCCGGAGGCCGAGAAGTTGAGGCGCATCGAGCTCCGGCCCCGGCCGTCGAGGAAAGCGCCCTGCCCGGGGACGAAGGCCACGTTGTCGCGCAGTGCGCGGGCGAGCAGGTCGGTGGTGTCGATGTAGTCGGGCAGCGTGGCCCAGACGAACATGCCTCCGTCCGGGCGGGTCCACTCCGCCTCGCGCGGGAAGAACTCGCCGAGCGCCTCCAGCATCGCGTCGCGGCGAGGGCGGTAGACACCGGTGAGGGCCTGGACGTACTCCTGCCAGTCGCCCCGCTCGAAGTAGGCCTGCACCATGAGCTGGGACAGCGTGGAGGTGCACAGGTCCGCACCCTGCTTGCCCACGTTGATCTTCTCGAGCACGGGGGGCGGGGCCACCACCCAGCCCAGGCGGATCCCTGGAGAGAGGATCTTCGAGAACGTGCCCAGGTACATCACGTACACGCCCCCGTCGAGGCGGTACAGCGGCGGCAGCGGCTCGCCCTCGTAGCGCAGCAGCCCGTAGGGGTTGTCCTCCAGCACCAGCAGCTCGCGCTCGTTGGCGATCTCCACCAGCCGCTTCCGGCGGGCCAGCGACATGGTCGCACCGGCCGGGTTCTGGAAGGTGGGGACGGTGTAGATGAACTTGAGCCTGCGGCCCTCGCGCTCCAGGGCGTCGATCGTCTCCTCCAGCAGGTCGACCCGCATGCCCTCGGAGTCCATGTCGATCTGCACCACGTCGGCCTGATAGGCGTTGAAGGTGGGGACCGCCCCGGGGTAGGTCGGCCCCTCGGCGATCACCACGTCGCCCGGGTCGATCAGCGTCTTGACCACGAGGTCGATGACCTGCTGGCCACCGGTGGTGACCACCACGTCGCCCGTGTCCACCCGCATGCCCTCGGCCCGCATCACCTCGGCGATGCACTCCTTCGTCTCGGGCAGGCCGTCGGTGGGCCCGTACTGCAGCGCCTTGGCCGAGGACTCCTGCGCGATCCGCGCCGTGATGGCGGCCAGCGTCTCTGGCGGGAAGGTCGACGTATCGGGCAGGCCTCCGGCGAGGGAGATCACCTCCGGCCGCGCTGTCACGGCCATCATGTCGCGCATGGCCGACGAGGTCATCACCCGGGTGCGGGCGGCGAACAGTCCCGCGTAGCGCTCGAGGTCGCGCGAGGTGGAGCGCGACGGGGGCTTTGACGGGGGGGCCATTCGGGGATCGTTCGCCGCCGCAGCGGGCGGTCCTGGTGGAGGACGGGGCCGCGGCACCGTCGTCTATCGTCCCGACGCAGCGTACCGGTCGTCAGCGACCCCTCACCGTCGTGGACCCTCTGCCATCTCCCTAGCTCTCGACATAGGCCAGGGCGCCGGACTAGCCGGCGCGACCGGCGTACGCCCCTTCCTGCCGCCGCTGCTGGCCGGTGCTCTCGCCCGCGGCGACCTCGGTCTGGACTTCGACGGCACCGGCTGGCAGTTCCTGGAGAGCCCGGCCTTCCTGGTGGCGGTGCTGGCCGTGACGGTGATTTCGTACGGGGCCGAACGTTCGGGGGCGAACCGGCGCGCTCTCGGGGTGGCCACGGCAGTGCTCGCGGCAGTGCTCGGCGCCCTGCTCTTCGCCGGCTCGCTGGCCGAGGGCGACGGGCCCCCGGTGGTCGGGATCGTGGCCGGGGTGGCCTGCGCGCTGCTCGCCTACGCCGGAGTGGGCGGCCTGCTGGAGCGCGCCGGCCGGCGGCTGGACGAGTCGGCCGCAGGCTTTCTGACCGCCTTCGCCGACGTCGTCGCCCTGGTGCTGGCGGCCATCGCGATCTTCGTCCCCCCTGTGGCCTTCTTGGCGCTGATCGCCTTCGTGGTGCTGCTGATCAGGGGCGCCAAAGAAGGCGAGCGCAAGTACGCCGGGCTGCGGATCCTTCGGTGACCGGCCGCCGTCCCGGCGCCAAGAAGGTTGTCCTCGCCGTGATCGACGCCCTCGCTCCCGAGGCGCTCGAGCGGGCGATCGAGGAGGGGAGCGCGCCGGTGCTGGCCCGGTTGATGGAGGAGGGCCACTACGCCGACGACTGCGTCTCCACCTTCCCGTCCGTCACGCCGGTCGCAGCGGCGGCAATCGCGACAGGCCTGGGGCCTGAAGAGCACCTGATCCCGTCCATGAACTGGTACCACCGAGGCGAGGAGCGCTACGTGGAGTACGGCACATCCTTCGGCGCGAGTCGCGCCCACGGCCTGTTTCGCTCGCTCCAGGACACGGTCTACAACATGAACCTCTCCCACCTCACCCAGGAGAGGCGGACGGTGTTCGAGCACCTCGACGACGCCGATCTGCGCACCGCGTGCACGACCTACCTGATCTATCGCGGCCGCTACCGGCACGAGCCCTCGGGGGACTCGCCCTACTGGCGGTTGGCCGAGGCCGCGCAGTTCCGCCACGCGGTGTGGGGCGCCCGGGAGCTGTTCTACGCCGACCTCTTCGACTCCCAGAGCACGGGTTGCCAGTCCACCCTGGGCATGCCGGGGCAGCGCGACCAGCACGCGGCCTGCGTGGGGGCCCAGCTGGTCGAGCACGCCCTGTTTGACTTCCTGCTCTTCTCGCTGCCCGACAACGACAGGCATTCCCACCGGGCCGGCCCCGATGCCCAGCCGGCCTCGATCGCCGACGCCGATCGTGCGCTGGAACGGCTCATGGAGCCCGCCGGCGGCCCCGACGCATTCCTGGCCGACCACGCGGTGATCGTCATGTCCGACCACTCCCAGGACACGGTCCGGGAAGCCACGAACCTGTCGGCGTCCCTCGACGGCTGGCGGGTCATGGCGCCGGTGGACTCCGACCCCGAGGCGGCGCAGGTCGCCGTCTGCCCCAGCTCGCGCTCGGCCCAGATCTACATCCTCGACTCCTCACGGCGCGAGATACTGGCCCGCCAGGTTGCGGAGGACTTGGAGCACGTCCGCGGGGTCGATGTGACCGCGCGCTTGGAGGCCGGCTACGGGGAGGTCTGGACCCCCCGCGGGGAGCTGCGCTTCCGGCCGGGGGGCGAGCTTCGTGACGCGCGCGGCAACACCTGGGAGGTGGAGGGAGATCACGCCGCCCTCGACCTGTTCGTGAGCGCGGGGGAGGTGATCGGAGGCGACTACCCCGACCCCCTGCGCCGGCTGTGGTCCGCCCTGGCTTGCCCGCGGGCCGGCGAGGTGATCATCTCCGCTCGGCCCGGGTTCGAGTTCACGGACTGGGGCGGCTCGGACCACGTCGGCGGCGGCAGCCACGGCTCCCTGCACAAGTGCGACTCGCTGGGCGTCCTGCTGATGCACGGCCTGGGCGCTGTCGCCCGCGCCGACGGGGCGCAGTGGTCGATCGAGGATGTGACACCGCTGGTGCTCGACCACTTCGGGATCCGAGAGGGCTGAAGGTGGGTGAGCCGGCCAGGCTGCGGCCGCACACCAGGGTCCGCCACGGCATCGGGCGCCGCCACAACTGGGTGCAGCTGGCCAAGTTCTGTGCGGTGGGGGGCTCGGGCTACGCGGTTAACCTGGCCCTCTTCGCCGCCGCGGTGAAGCTCGCGAACCTTCACCATCTTGCGGCGGCGGGGATCGCGTTCGCGGTCGCCGTGCTCAACAACTTCTGGTGGAACCGGCACTGGACATTCGGCGCGAGAGAGGGCCACGCGGGCTTCCAGGCCGCACGCTTCTTCGCGGTCAGCGCCGCGGCGTTCGTCTTCGCGGCGCTGGTGCTGGAGGTGCTGATCACCCGCGCGGGCGTGCCCGAGATCGCGGCCCAGGCCATCTCCATCGGGGCCGCCACGCCCCTCAACTTCGTCGGGAACAAGATGTGGAGCTTCGGGCTTCGCGCGCGCGCATCCTGACGAGGGCCCTTCCCGTCGTGCTGGTGCTGGCGCTCGCCGGCGTGCTGTACGCGCCCGCGGCTCGGGCCGGGCCCCAGCTGCGCGTCCCCTCCTCGCTCACCAAGCCCCCGGCGGGCTACCGGCTGGACGGCCAGCGCGTCAAGCGCATCTCGGCCCGAGCGGAGAAGGTCCGCGCCGAGCGCGGTAGGCACCGCCGCTTTACCCCGGCCGTGTACACGCGCGGCCCGGGCCGGTGGCAGGTGTCCTACTTCGACCGCGACACGGAGGTGGCCCAGGTCCGCGTAGACGACGCGACCGGCGCGATCCTCGAGCAGTGGACCGGCTCGCAGGTGGCGTGGACGATGGCGCGCGGCTACACGGGGGCGTTTGGGCGCAAGCTCAACGCGCCATGGGTATGGATACCGCTCTGCCTGATCTTCCTGATCCCTTTCGTCGATCTGCGGCGCCCGTTTCGGGTCCTGCATCTGGACCTGCTGGTGCTGTTGGCCTTCAGCGCCTCCCACGTCTTCTTCAACCGGGGCGACATCGGGGTGTCGGCGCCACTGGTGTACCCGGTGCTGGCCTACCTGCTGGTGCGCCTCCTTGTCGCGGGCTTCAAGCCACGGCGCGACCGCGGCCGGCTGATCCCCCTCGTGCCGCTCACCTGGCTGGCGCTGGGACTGGTCCTGCTCGTGGGATTTCGAGTGGCGCTCAACGTGACCGACTCAAACGTGATCGACGTGGGCTACGCGGGGGTGGTCGGCGCGGACCGGATCGCCGACGGCGATCCTCTCTACGGGCCGGGGTTCAGTGAGGACGTGGAGCGGGGCGACACCTACGGACCGGTGGACTATCTGTCCTACGTCCCGTTCGAGCAGGCGATGCCCTGGAGCGGATCCTGGGACGACCTGCCCGCAGCCCACGGTGCGGCCATCGCCTTCGACCTCCTGACGCTGGGCGGGCTGATCCTGCTCGGCATGCGCCTGCGCGCAGGACCCCCGGGCCGTGAGCTGGGTCTGGCCCTGGGCTTCGCCTGGGCGGCCTACCCCTACGCCCTGTTCGCCCTGGAGACCAACTCCAACGACTCCCTGGTGGGGCTCTTCACGGTGCTGGCGATGCTCGCCCTGACGCTCGGGCCTGCGCGCTCGGGGGCCTCGGCCGCCGCGCGGGGAGCGGCGATCGCCCTGGGCACCGCGGCCAAGTTCGTCCTCGTGGTCTTGGCTCCCCTGTTCGCGGCGGGGACGGGGGAGGGCCCCAAGCGCCTGCGCGCCGTGGTCGTCTTCGCGGCGGCCACGGCCCTCGTGCTGGTGGCCGCCTTCGCGCCGTTCGTGCCCGAACGCGGTGTGGGCGAGCTCTACGACCGTACGGTCGGATACCAGGCGTCCCGGCCGTCGCCCTTCTCGATCTGGGGGCAAGTCGAGTCGCTTCACTGGCTCCAGACCGCGATGACGGCCGCCGCCGGCCTGCTCGCCCTGCTGGTCGCCTTCCTGCCCCGGCGGCGGGACGCCGTCCAGGTAGCCGCGCTGGGCGCCGCGGTGATCATTGCCCTGCAGCTGGCGATGACCCACTGGTTCTATCTCTACGTCGTCTGGTTCGCGCCCCTGGCCCTGGTCGCCGTGATGGCTCCGTGGCGGACGGGCCCTGAGCCCGAGCAGACCCACCCGGGTGAAGCGCCGGCTCGGGCGCAGCGCCCGGCCGTCGCGGCGTGACGCGCGTGGACACCGGCGCCGGCGCCGGTCGGCGCGCCGTCTCCCTGGTGCCGGCGCTGGCGCTGCTGGCGGCGGGCTGGGGGGTGACCTTTTTCATCGGTCCCTTCAACGACGAGTCGGTCACCGACCTGCCGCTCTACTCGGACTACGCGAGCATCTTCCTCGACGGTGCGCTGCCCTTCCGCGATGTCGCGTTTGAGTATCCGCCGCTGGCCGCGCCGGTGATCGCCGTCTCCGGGCTTGCCGGCGGCACGGCCTCCTACCGCCTGGCCTTCGCGGTGCTTACGTTCCTGTTCGCGGTGGCGACGGTCTGCCTGTGCGGCGAACTGGCCCGAGTCACCGGGGGAGATCGCGCGCGGGCCATGCTCGCCGCGGGCGCCGCGCCGCTGCTGTGCGGGGCGATGATCCGTACCCACTTCGACCTCGTCCCGGTGGTGCTCACCCTGGCCGCGCTGGCCTCCCTGTGCGCCGGCCGCCCCCGCGCGGGCCTCGCGCTGCTCGGGGTGGGGGCAGCCGTGAAGCTCTACCCGCTGGTGGTGGTGCCGGTCGTCCTGGCCTGGCTCGTGTCGCGCGGGCAGCGACGGGCCGCTGTCGAGGGGACGGCGGTGCTCGTGGTGGTCGTGCTGGTGGTCTACGGCGTGGCCCTGGCGCTGTCGCCGGGGGGTGTACGCGACTCGCTGACCTACCACGCCGAACGTCCGGTGCAGGTCGAGAGCTCGCCCGCGGTCGTGCTGCGGGCGCTCGACTCGGTGGGTGCGGGACAGGCGACGCCTGAGGACGGCCATCGCTCCGATGGGCTCGATCACCCCGGATCCGGTTTCGTCACAGCGCTGTTCGCGGCGCTCATGGCCGCCGCCATCGCCCTGCTGGCCCTCGGAACCGCGAAGCGGCGCGGTGGAGATCCGCCGGGTCCGCGCGCGCTTGTGGTGGCCGGCCTGGGCGCCACCGTGGCCTTCGCGGCGTTCGGGAAGGTGCTGTCGCCCCAGTTCCTGATCTGGGTCCTCCCCCTCTTCGCCCTGGCGGTGGCCTGGCGGATGCCGGCCCTGGC
>JBBJOH010000035.1:0-8464 GCA_037720995.1 Thermoleophilaceae bacterium | reverse complement strand
CCCTTGAATGGAGGCAGTTCATGCAGCTTGGGTTCGTAGGGCTGGGAAAGATGGGCGGCAACATGGTCCATCGCATCCATCGGGACTCCGACCACACGGTCGTGGCCTTCGACTTCAACGAGGAGGCGGTGCGAAGGACCACGGAGTACGGCGCCGGCGGCGCGAGCTCGCTGGAGGAGATGGTGGGGAAGCTCGAGAGGCCGCGGGCGGTGTGGATCATGGTGCCGGCCGGCGATCCGACCCAGGAGACGATCGACAACCTGGGCGATCTGCTCGACGAGGGCGACGCGATCATCGACGGCGGCAACTCCAAGTTCAGCGACGACAAGGTCCGCGCCGAGGCACTGTCCGAGAAGGGGATCGAGTACGCCGACGTGGGCACGAGCGGCGGGGTGTGGGGCCTGGAGGTGGGCTACTGCATGATGGTCGGTGGCACCGACGAGGCGGTGGAGCGGATCGCCCCGATCCTCGACGTGCTGGCACCGCCCTCCACTGAGGAGCACGGGCCCGGCTGGGGCCACTTCGGCGGTCCGGGCGCCGGGCACTACGTGAAGATGGTGCACAACGGCGTGGAGTACGGTCTGATGCAGGCCTACGCCGAGGGATTCGACCTCTTCGACAAGTCCGAGTACGACCTCGACAAGGCGAAGATCGCCCACCTGTGGATGCAGGGGTCGGTGGTCCGCTCCTGGCTGTGTGAGCTGGCCGCCCTTGCCTTTGAGGCCGAGGGCAATGGACTGGAGAGCCTGGACGCCTACACCGAGGACTCCGGCGAGGGACGCTGGACCATCGAGGACGCCATGGCCAAGGACGTGCCCACCCCGGTGATCACCGCCTCGCTCTACGCGCGGTTCTACTCGCGCGGAAACGGCGACTTCACCCACCGGATGCTGTCGGCCCTGCGCAACCAGTTCGGCGGCCACTCCATGCGCACCCGGGCCGAGCAGGCCTCGGATCCCGCGGACGTCTGATGGCGACGATTCGAAGGGCATCCATGCCCTTCTCATGCTGATGTCCCCGATTCGAAGGGCATCCATGCCCTTCTCATGCTGATGGCGACCGAAGCCGGCCACGCCGGGGAGGAGCAAAACCCCCTGGTCGAGGGCCTCGAGCGGCTGCCCGTGCACCCGACCACGCTGACGATCTTCGGCGCCACCGGAGACCTGTCCAGGCGCAAGCTGCTGCCGGCGCTCTACAACCTGGCCCACGAGGGGGCGCTGCCCGAGCGCTTCAACCTGATCGGCTCTTCGCGCAGCGAGCTGTCCGACGACGACTTCCGCGAGCTCGCCGTCGGCTCCATCCGCGAGTTCTCGCGCCGCCGACCCGACGAAAAGGTGATGGACGCCCTGCTGGCCAATGTGCGCTACGTGTCGGGCCGCTTCGACGAGGACGATGTCTACGAGCAGCTGAGGGAGGCCACGCAGAGGTTCGACGAGCAGGCGGAGATCGTCTTCAACCGTGTCTACTACCTCTCGACCGCGCCCAGCTTCTTCCCGGTGATCGTGGCCCAGCTCGGCCAGCACGGGCTCGACCACCACGAGGACTCCGAGGTGCGGGTGGTGATCGAGAAGCCGATCGGGCGAAATCTGCAGGAGGCCAAGGAGCTCAACCAGGTCGTTCTGGGAGTGCTGGACGAGGGCCAGGTGTTCCGGATCGACCACTACCTGGGCAAGGAGACCGTCCAGAACATGCTGGCGTTTCGGTTCGCCAACGGGCTGTTCGAGCCGATCTGGAACCGCAACTACGTCGACAACGTCCAGATCACCTCGGCCGAGGACATCGGGATCGGCAGCCGTGCCGGCTACTACGACAGCTCGGGCGCGCTGCGCGACCTGGTCCAGAACCACATGCTGCAGCTGCTCTGCCTGCTGTGCATGGAGCCGCCGGTGAACTTCTACGCCGACGAGGTCAGGGACGAGAAGGTCAAGGTGCTCCACGCCATCCACCCGGCCAAGCCCCAGGAGGTGTCCGAGATCACCGTGCGGGCGCAGTACACGGGCGACGTTGTGGCCGGCGAGGAGGTCAAGGGCTACAAGGAGGAGCAGGACGTGCCCGAGGACTCCACCACCGAGACCTACGTGGCCATGCGCCTGGAGGTGGACAACTGGCGCTGGGCCGGGGTGCCGATCTACCTGCGCACGGGCAAGCGGCTGGCGCGCAAGGTCACCGAGATCGCCATCACGCTCAAGCCGGTGCCCCACCTGGCCTTTCGCGAGGAGGGCTCGGTAGGCGTGCAGCCCAACCAGATCGTCATGACCATGCAGCCCAACGAGGGCGTCTCGATCTCGCTGGGGGCCAAGATCCCCGGCAGCCGCATGCGGATTCGTCCGGTGAACATGGAGTTCCTCTACGGCACGGCGTTCATGTCGCAGTCCCCGGAGGCCTACGAGCGGCTGATCATGGACGCGATGCGAGGCGAGGCGACGTTGTTCACCCGCGACGACGAGGTCGAGGCCCAGTGGGCCATCTGCGATCCGATCCTCGAGGCCTGGGAGTCCGACGACATCCCCGTGCACGAGTACGCGGCGGGCTCGGACGGCCCGCACGAGGCCGAGCAGCTGCTGCGGCCCGGCGAGCACTGGCGCTCGATTTGATGCTGTCGATTCGACGGACATCCATGTCCGCCTCATACACGACGCCTTCCACCCGGCAGGGGTGGTCGTTTACGACGTGGGCAGGGATGCCCACGGAGTCGGGGGCATCTTGAGCTCCACGGATGACGTCTGGTCCGAGCAGGACACGACTCCGGCGGACATCTCCGCCGCGTTGCGCGAGCTGCTCACCCAGCGCCACGCCGAGACCGAGGCGTTCGTGCCGGCGCGGGTGCTGAACCTGGTGGTGATCGTGGACCGCGAGTGGCGCGGCGAGATTCAGAACCGGCTGGACAGGGTGGGCTCCTACCACGCCTCGCGGACCATCCTGTGCAGCGTCGAGGAGGGCCGGAGCACGATCGATGGCTGGGCCTCCATGACTGCGGAGGAGGATCTCTCCGAGGGAGAGCTGGCCGTGGCCCACGAGCAGGTTGTGATCGACATCGGCCCCCGCCACCTCCAGAACCTGGACACGATCGTCGACCCCCTGGTCGTGACCGACCTGGCCACGCTTCTGTGGGCGCCCCACGGCCATCGCGAGGGGGTCGACGCCTGCCGCCGGCTGGCCCAGATCGTGCTGTTCGACTCGGTCGACGTGGGCGATCCGGTCGCCGCGGTGGAGCGCTCGCGGGAGCTCGCCCAAGACCACTACGTGGTGGACCTGGCCTGGCTTCGCTCCACGCCGTGGCGCGAGCGGGTGGCGTCGACCTTCGACCCCCACCCGTGGCGCTCGGAGCTGTTCGGCATCACCTCGGTGGCCGTTCGCCACCATCCCGACTCGGGGATCGCCGGGTTGCTGCTGTTCGGCTGGATGGCCTCGAGGCTGGGCTGGGAGCCCGGGGGGATCACCGCCCACGAGGGCACGATGCGTGGAAGCGCCAAGGCCCACGGCCAGGAGGTCACGCTCGAGCTGGACCCCGACCATACGATGACCGCTCCCGGGCTGGCCGGGATCACGATCGAGACGGCGTCGGGAGTGAGCATCGCCCTGGACCGCGGCCCCGGTGGACTGACCGCCCACCGGCGCACGCGCGACGGCAGGGAGCAGGCCTGGACGGTCACCGGCGCGTCGCGCGGAGAGTCGGGAATCCTGGGCGAAGGCATCCGCCAGGCGTTGCTGCGCGACCACACCTACGCTCCGGCGCTGGGCGCCGCGGGGGAGATGGTGGCTTGAGGATGCTTTCGATTCGGCGGTGGTCCGTGTGTGGGTGGGATGGCTGACCGCGAGATCGTGAGGGTCGACGACGTGGCCGGCGCGGCCGCGGAGCGGATCGCCGCGCGCGTGCAGGCCGGGGGCTCCATCGTGCTGTCGGGCGGCTCCACGCCGCGGGCCGCCCACGAGAAGGTGGCGCAGCTCGAGCTGGACTGGTCGCAGGCCTCGATCTGGTTCGGCGACGACCGCGCCGTGGCGCCCGATCACGAGCACTCCAACTTCAGGATGGCCAAGGAGAGCCTGCTGGACCACATCGAGGGCCCGATGCCCGAGGTGCACCGGATCCGCGGGGAGCTCGGCCCAGAGGAGGCCGCAGCCGCCTACGAGGCCGAGCTGCGCCAAGCCTTCGGCGCGCAAGGCCCACCCGCCTTCGACCTGCTGCTGCTGGGCATCGGCCCCGACGGGCACACGGCATCGCTGTTCCCCCGTGACGCGGCGCTTTCGGAGCGCCGGCGGCTGGCCACCGGGGTCCCCGTGCCGGGCATGGCCCCCCTCGTTCCGCGCGTGACCCTTACTCTTCCCGTTCTCGATGCGGCCTACGAGGTGGTCTTCCTGATTTCCGGAGCTGACAAGGCAGAGGCCGCGGCCCGCGCGTTCGCCGACGCCCCGAGCCCCGACACCCCGGCCGGCCTGGTGTGTCCCGACCCCGGCACGCTGACGGTCTTGATCGACGAAGCGGCTGCCTCGCAGCTTGGAGCCGGCAGTTGAGGAGCCTGGCTCCAGACGATTCGGTCGGGTCGAGCCCCTTTCCCCCGATCGCCGACTACGGCTTTCTGTCGGACTGCGAGACCACCGCGCTGGTGGCCCCCGACGGCAGCGTCGAGTGGATGTGCCTTCCGCGGATGGACTCGCCGTCGGTCTTCGGGGCGATCCTGGACCGCGACGCCGGTGCCTTCAGGCTTGGCCCGGCCGACGTTGCCGTGCCCGCGGCCCGCCGCTACCTGCCGGGCACGATGGTGCTGGAGACCTCCTGGGGTACCCGGGGCGGCTGGCTGATCGTGCGCGACGTGCTGCTGATCGGCCCCTGGCACCACGAGAACGAGCGCTCGACCACCCACCGGCGCTCTCCGACCGACTACGACGCCGATCACGTGCTGCTTCGCCTGGTCCGCTGCGTGAACGGCGAGGTGCAGGTCAACCTCGACTGCGAGCCGGTGTTCGACTACGGGCGCCACTCCGCCACCTGGGAGTACGCGGCCTCGGGATACCACGAAGCCGTAGCGCGCGCCGAAGGCTCGGACATCGAGCTGTGCCTGACGACCGACATGAACCTGGGCATCGAGGGTCCGCGGACCACCGGGCGGACGATGATGCACGAGGGCGACACCCTGTTCGCCGCCCTGTCGTGGTCCGAGCACGCCCCGCCCAAGAGCTACGACGAGGCCTATGACCGCCTGACCTGGACCGCCCACCACTGGCAGCACTGGCTGAACCACGGCGAGTTCCCCGACCATCCCTGGCGGACGTTTCTGCAGCGCAGCGCCCTGACGCTGAAGGGGCTGTCCTACGCCCCCACCGGAGCCATCATGGCGGCGGCCACCACGTCGCTGCCCGAGACACCGGGCGGCGAGCGCAACTGGGACTACCGCTACATGTGGATCCGCGACTCCACCTTCACCCTGTGGGGGCTCTACACGCTGGGCTTCGACTGGGAGGCCAACGACTTCTTCTACTTCCTGGCCGACGTGGCCGAGGCGGAGGAGGGGCGGCTGCAGATCATGTACGGCATCGACGGCGAGTCCGAGCTGGAGGAGGAGGTCCTCGACCACCTGACCGGCTATGAGGGGGCACGGCCGGTGCGGGTGGGCAACGGCGCCTACAACCAGGAGCAGCACGACGTGTGGGGCGCCGTGCTCGACTCCATGTACCTGCACACCAAGTCCCGCGACCACCTGCCCGAGCGGATCTGGCCGATCATGAAGAAGCAGGTCACCGACGCGCTGGACAACTGGCGCGACCCCGATTGCGGGCTCTGGGAGATCCGCGGCGAGCCCAAGCACTTCACCTCCTCCAAGCTCATGTGCTGGGTGGCGCTCGATCGTGGCGCCCGTCTGGCCGAGATCCGCGAGGAGTCCGAGCATGCCGAGGAGTGGCAGAAGGCGGCCGACGAGATCAAGGAGGACATCTGCGAGAACGCGCTGGACGACCGCGGCGTGTTCTGTCAGCACTACGACACCGACAGCCTGGACGCCTCGGTGCTGCTGATGCCGCTGGTGCGCTTCCTGCCACCCGACGACGAACGGGTGAAGAAGACGGTGCTGGCCATCGCCGACGAGCTGACCCAGGACGGGCTGGTGCTGCGCTACCGGACCGATGAGACCGACGACGGGCTGAGGGGCGACGAGGGCACATTCACCATCTGCTCCTTCTGGCTGGTCTCGGCCCTGGTGGAGACCGGCGAGCTCCAGCGAGGCCGAGAGCTGTGCGAGCGGCTGCTGTCGTTCGCGTCGTCGCTGCAGCTCTACGCGGAGGAGATCGAGCCCCGGTCGGGGCGCCACCTGGGCAACTTCCCGCAGGCCTTCACCCACCTGGCGCTGATCAACGCCGTGATGCACGTCATCAGTGCCGACCAGAACCTGGAGCAGAGCGCGTTCGAGCGGGAGCTCCTGCGCACCCGTCACGGCCGCTGACGGCCGTCAGCCGACGCTGCGGCGGCCGCGGCCTGCCTCGGCCCGTCGAGGTCGACGGTGGCCGGGCCGGACCTTCGTGCCGCTTGAGCATCCGCGGCGACTGGCGCAGGAGATTGCGGCCTTCGTCTCGTTACCCGGCTCGTGAACGTCCCTTAGAAAACGTTCCCATTGTGGGACGTTTCCTCAGGGCCCCCCTAGAGCCCCACCTTGGCGTCCACCACCATGGCCGCGAACAGCAGCGCCAGGTAGGCCAGCGAGAACAGGTAGAGCCACAGCGCCGAGCGGCGGTCGGCGCGGCGGTAGAGGCGCACGGCGCCGCCGATGAACACGGCCCCCAGCGACATCGAGGCCACCAGGTACTCCACGCCGAAGCCGCCGGCGCAGAAGGGCAGCTGGGTGACCGCGTAGAGCAGCACGGAGTAGACGAGGATCTGGCGGCGGGTCTCGGCTTCGCCGCGGACGACGGGGAGCATGGGCACGCCGACCTTGGCGTACTCGTCCTTCATCAGCAGCGACAGCGCCCAGAAGTGGGGCGGCGTCCAGTAGAAGACGATCGCGAACAGGTAGACCGCGGTCCAGCTCAGCGAGCCGGTGGCCGCGGCCCAGCCCACCAGCGGGGGCACGGCCCCGGCCGCGCCGCCGATCACGATGTTCTGGGGGGTCGATCGCTTGAGCCACATCGTGTAGACCAGCGTGTAGCCCAAGAAGCCCGAGAAGGAGAGCGCGGCGGCCAGGGGGTTGACGAAGGCGGCGAGCACCACCACGGCCAGAGCGGCCAGCGCCAGGCCGTAGGCCAGCGCCGCCCGGGGCGACACCCGGCCCGCGGGCACGGGGCGGTCGGCGGTGCGGGCCATCGCCGCGTCGATGTCGCGGTCATACCAGTGGTTCACGGCGCCGGCGCCTCCGGCCGACAGGTAGCCGCCCACGCAGGTGAGGGCCACGAGCCCGACTGAGGGGTCGCCGGCCACGTACATGGTCGTGACCGTGGTGAAGATCAGCAGTGACTGGACCTTCGGCTTGGTCAGCGCCACGTAGTCGGAGGCGACCTGCCGGACGCCGGAGGCCAGGCCGGGAGCCAAGCCGGCGGAGCGGACACCGGCGGAGGGGGGCGCGCTCACGTGCCGGAGGCCACCGGCTGCGCGACGGACCCTGCTGGCTTGCTGGCCTGCTGCACCTCACTCCTTATGTCCTTCATCGGCTCGACCGAGCGCACGCGCGGGATGACGTCGAAGTTGTTCTCCGGCGGTGGCGACTGGGTGAACCACTCCAGCGTGTTGCCCTTCCACGGGTCGTTGCCCGCCTTCTGGCCCTTGTTCATCGAGATGAGGACGTTCACGACGGTGACCATCACCCCGATGCCGAGCAGGAAGGAGCCGATCGTGGAGATCAGGTTGAAGCCCGTCCAGCCGGCGTCTGCGGGGTAGTCGTAGACCCGCCGCGGCATGCCCGACAGGCCGGCCGAGTGCTGGATCAAGAACGTCAGGTTGAACCCCACGAGCATCATCCAGAAGGAGACCTTGCCCAGCCCCTCGCCGAGCATCCGGCCGCTCATCTTGGGGAACCAGTAGTAGATCCCGGCAAAGATCGTGAAGACGCTCCCGCCGAACAGCACGTAGTGGATGTGGGCCACGACGAAGTAGCTGTCCTGGAGCTGCCAGTCCACCGGGAACACGGCGAGGATCACCCCCGTGATCCCGCCGATCACGAAGGTGCTGATGAAGCCCACCGCGAACAGGAGCGGTGTCTTCATCAGGATCGAGCCCTTCCACAGGGTCGCGACCCAGTTGAAGATCTTGATCCCGGTGGGTACCGCGATCAGGAACGAGGAGAGCATGAAGAACACGAGCACCACCGTCGGGGTGGGGGTGGTGAACATGTGGTGGGCCCAGACGAGCGCACTCAAGAACCCAATCGAGACGGTCGAGGCGGCGATCGCCTTGTAGCCGAAGATCGGCTTGCGGCTGAACACGGGCAGCACCTCGGAGATGATCCCGAAGCCCGGCAGGATCATGATGTAGACCTCGGGGTGG
>JBBJOH010000034.1:0-8477 GCA_037720995.1 Thermoleophilaceae bacterium | reverse complement strand
TAGCTGGGCTCGGCCCCGATTAGGCGTAGTCTTGGCCGATGGCCGCGGATCCGTTCACCCGACCTGAGATCGCGCTGCTGCTGGCGCGTGGCGAGGAGGCCGGCTGCATCAACCTCTCCGAGCTGGACGAGCAGTCCTCGGCCCTCGACCTGTCCGACGAGGATCTCGAGACGCTGCACGAGCGGATCGACGCCAAGGGCATCGTGCTGACCGACGACTGCGGTCGCCACGGCGTGGCCGACACCCACTTCAGGCTCGAGGATCTCAACGGCACCACGACCGATGCGCTGCAGCTCTTCCTGAACGAGCTCCGCCGCTACCCACTGCTCGACAAGCTCGAGGAGATAGAGCTGGCCAAGCGGATAGAGCAGGGCGACCTCGAGGCCAAGGAGCGGATGATCAACTCCAACCTGCGGCTGGTGGTCTCCATCGCCAAGAAGTACCAGGGTCAGGAGCTGTCGCTGCTCGATCTGATCCAGGAGGGCATCTTCGGCCTGATCCGGGCGAGCGAGAAGTTCGACTACCGCAAGGGCTTCAAGTTCTCCACCTACGCCACTTTCTGGATCCGCCAGGCAATCCAGCGGGGGCTGGCCAACAAGGCGCGGACGATCCGGATCCCCGTGCACATCGGTCAGCGCGAGCGCAAGATCGTGCGCGCCGAGCGCGAGCTGGGCGCCCGGCTCGGCCGCGATCCCAGCGACCTGGAGATCGCCAAGGAGGCCGAGCTGCCCGAGGAGCAGGTCGAGGAGGTTCGCGCCGCGGCACGCACGGTCACCAGCCTGGACCGCGCCGTGGGCGAGGACGGTGACACCGCCTTCGGTGACCTGCTCCCCAGCGACGGGCCCGAGATGGAGGAGGAGATCCAGGTCAGCCTGGCCCAGGAGACTCTGCGGCGGACCGTCGGCGACCTGCCCGAGCCCGAGCGCAGCGTGATCCGCCTGCGCTACGGAATCGACGGCGAGGAGCCAAAGGCGCTGCGCGAGACCGGGCGACGCCTGGAGCTGTCGGCCGAGCGCGTGCGCCAGCTGGAGTTGCGGGCGCTCGAGCGCCTGTCCTCGCACCGCGAGATCGACGCGCTGCGCGACGCGGCATGAGCGCCGCGCGGAAGAAGATCATCGCGGTGGCGGCCGAGCCGATCTCGGCCGACGTGCTGCGCGAGGCCGTGGGCAAGCAGCAGGCGCAGGACGCCGAGGTCCTGGTCGTGGCGCCCGCGCTGAACAGCAAGATCCGCTTCTGGGTCTCCGATCCCGATCCGGCGATTCGCCGCGCCCAGGAGGTGGCGGAGGAGAGCGCCGAGCGAATGGTCGAGGAGGGCGTGGACGCGGTCGGCGACACGGGCGAGGGCGACGCGATCCAGGCGATCGAGGACGCACTCGTGACCTTCGACGCCGACGCGATAGTGCTCTGCACGCACTCGGGCGGCGAGAGGAACTGGCAGGAGGACGGCGTGGTCGATGAGGCGCGCGAGCGCTTCGCAGACCGCGAGGTGTCGCACTTCGAGTTCGAGGACGCCTCCGACTGATTGATGCCCTCGACTGATTCGGCATCCTTGCCGAAGCAGTAAACGGATGCCCTCGACTGATTCGGCATCCTTGCCGAACCAGTAAACGGCGCGGGGATGCCCACGGCCGGCTTGCCTCCCTGCCGAAGCAGTACACCACCCTCAGCCCACCCGCTCGTCCACGCTCTCCACCGGCTCCGACAGCGGCGGCACCGGCACCGACGGCGTGCGCACCACGCCGGCGGCCGCCACCAGCAGCTGGAGGCCCGGAGGGAAGTTCGCCGGCCGGCCATCCTCGGCGCCCGCGGCGACGGACTCCTCGCGCAGCTCGAGCAGGCGAAGGACCGTCGCGCAGGCCTCGGCCTGCCGGGTGTCCGAGCCCACCTCGCAGGCCAGCTTGACCAGCGTCAGCGCCTCGTCGGGCTCCTGCCGGGCCAGGAGCTGGCCGATCGCCGCGACGGTGAAGGTGTGCACCCGGTCCAGCAGCGGGTCGAGGTCGAGCGACTCGCGCGTGGGCGGGCCGCCGTCGGCCAGGTCCTCGCCGGCCAGGATCCGCTCCATCTGACCGCCGAAGGCCAGCCGGATCTGCTCGGGCGTCAGACCGGCCTGCAGCGCGAGCCGCAGGTTCAGGGAGGCGGCGAACCCAGGTGTGCCGTAGGGGGCGTCGCTGGCGAAAACCACCTGTCCGGGAGGGACCATCGACCACAGCGCGAACAGGTCGCTGGCCGACCACCACGAGGTGTCGAAGAGCAGGTTGGGCAGGCCGGCGGCTGCCTTCCAGATCCACGCCAGGTCGCAGATCCCGGCGTGGGCCAGGATCAGCCGTAGGCCGGGGTGGCGCTCGCACAGAGCCACTGCGTGGCGACCCAGGGCCGGGATCCCGCGCCCGGCGTGCACCAGGACCGGCAGCCGGCGCTCGTCGGCCAGGGCGAAGACCTCGGCCAGGGCGGGGGTGTCCAGCCCAAAGGCCTCGGCGCGGGGGTGCAGCTTGATGCCCGCGGCTCCGGCCGCCAGGCTTCGCTGCGCCTCGGCCAGGGGCTCGGCCGACGGGTCCAGCCGGGCCAGTGGGACCAGGCGCCCGTCCGACTCGCGCGACGCCTCGATGACCATGTCGTTGGCGGCTTCGTAGCCCTCCGGCTCGTGCATGGGAAAGACGACTCCGCGGGCGTCCACGTTGGCCAGCGTGTCGGCCAGTTGGCGTAGGTTGCAGGAGAAGCCGTCGGGGTCGTTGCTTCCCAGGTGGGTGTGCACGTCGACGATGTGGAGGTCGGAGACCTGATCGCGCAGGGCGGCGACCCAAGCGCCCGTGACCTCGTCCAGGAACACCCGGCCAGACTAGACCGAGCGCAGCTGCTCCCGGGAGCAGCGACAGCCGGACGCCTCCCAGGGCGACCGCGACCCCGCGCGCCGCACCCTCACGACAGACCGTGCTCCAGCGCCCCCTTCACGGCCGCATCCACCGCGTTGAGCCGCGCCAGCGCCATCGCCTCGGCCGACGCGAAGCGCCGCCCGGGCAGGGGATCGGGGCCGTGATGGCCCAGGACGCAGTGGCACAGGGCCAGCGTGCGGGCGCGGGGAAGGCCGTCGAGGCGCCCCGCCCGCTCGATCACCATCTGCTGGCCGAGCTGGAGGTGGCCGAGCAGCGCTCCCTCCTCGCTCAGGGAGATCTCGGCGCCGTAGTCGAACTCCCGCGTCTTGCCGATGTCGTGCAGGATCGCCGCGCCGAGCAGCAGGTCCGAGTCCAGCCGCGGGTGCAGGATGCACGCCTCCTGGGCCAGGGTGGCCACCGCCACCGTGTGCTCGATCAGCCCGCCGAGGTAGGCGTGATGTCCACCCCGTGTGCAGGGCGCCCGCCGGAAGGCTTCGCGAAACTCGTCGTCGCCCATGAACGAGGCGACGAGCCGCGCCAGCCCCGGGTCGTGCACCTCGCGGGCCAGGTGCTCCAGAAAGCCGTCGAGCTCCTCGAGGTCGCGGTAGGCGATCGGCAGGAAGACGGCCGGGTCGAGCCCCTCCTCGTCGGCTCGCGCGATCGACCGGACCTCGACCTGCAGCTCGTCGCGAAAGCGGTCCACCTTGCCCGCGACCCGAACCAGGTCGCCGCGCTCGAAGCGCCCGGCGAGGAAGTCGGCGTCGCGGAACGCGCGGGCGGGGATCGAGCCCGTACGGTCGCGCAGCTCGAGCGCCAGGTAGACCGACCCCGAGCGGGCGGTCAGGCGGTCCTTGCGCGCGCAGGCGAACACGGCGTCGACCTCGGTGCCCGCGCGCAGCGAGGCGACGGTGGGACGGCCTTCGGCGACGGTCGGCATGGGCCCGATTCTGGGCTCCTGGGCGGACGACCCAGCGGGAGGCCGCCGGAGTCCGAGACGGACTCGTCTACCGTGAGCGTGATGTCAGATCTGATCTGGAGCGCCCGACCCGCGCTGCGGCGCCCCGTACTGGTTGCGGCCTTCCGGGGCTGGAACGATGCCGGCGACGCGGCCACGGCCGCCACCGAGTTCATCCAGGACCGCTTCGAGCACGTCGAGGTGGCCAGCATCGATCCCGACGAGTTCCTCGACTTCACCAGCGTCAGGCCCGACGTGCGCCTGGTCGAGGGCCACATGCGCGAGATCGAGTGGCCGAGCACCACGATCACCGCCGCGGAGCTCCCCGGCTCCGAGCGCGATCTGGCCGTGCTCCAGGGCGTCGAGCCCTCCCTGCGTTGGCGCCGCTACTGCGACGCGGTGGTCGAGGCCGCGCGCGAGCTGAACGCCGGGATGGTCATTACGCTCGGCTCCCTTCTGGCCGACGTGCCCCACTCGCGTGCGGTGTCGATCAGCGGCATCTGCTCCGAGGAGGAGATGGTCGACCGCCTGGGCTTCGAGCACACCAGCTACGAAGGCCCGACGGGCATCGTCGGCGTGCTCCAGCACGCGTGCGCCAGCGCGGGCCTGCAATCCCTCAGCCTGTGGGCATCGGTGCCCCACTACGTGGCGGCCACGCCCAACCCCAAGGTGGCCCTGGCGCTGGTCCGTGCGTTCGAGGGCGCGGCCGGCGTGATCATCGACGCGAGCGAGCTGGAGGAGGCCGCGGAGGACTACGAGCGCCAGGTCAGCGCCGCGGTGGCCTCGGACCCCGAGGTCAAGGCGTTCGTCGAGCGGCTGGAGACCGCGATGGACGAGGTGACCGAGGACGCCGACGAGCCGACCAACCTGCCCTCGGCCGACGCGATCGCCAGCGACTTCCAGAAGTTCCTGCGCCAGAAGGGTCCCGAGGGAGATTAGGATTGCGCCGGGGGACTCGCGTCCCCCGGAACCCCCGCGCCGCGCTGACCCTACGTCCACCGGTGCCGGGTCATCGCTCGGCGGCGGGGCAGATGATCCGGTAGTCACAGAACGAGCAGATCTCCGCGGTGGGAGTGGGCTGGAACTCCTGGCGCAGGATGCCCGATCCGATCTTCTCGATCGCCCCCCGCACCCGCTCCAGCTCCTCCTCGGAGTGTGCGACAGGCACCTTCTCGCCGGTCATCACGTACATGTAGCTCTGGGCCGAGGTCTCCACGCCCCACGACTCGCGCGCGCCCATCTGGTAGACGGACAGCTGGATGTCCTGACGCAGGTCCTCAGCGCTCTTGGCCTTGCCGGTCTTGTAGTCGATCAGCTCGTACGTGCCGTCGGGCAGCCTGTCCACCCGGTCCACCCGGCCGCGCAGCAGATGAGGGCCCAGCTGGAAGGAGAACGAGCGTTCGAACCACGCGGGCTCTCCCTCCTGGTCTCGGACGCGTTCCCAATAGCGGTCCAGGGCGCTCAGCGCCCGCTCGCGAAACTGGAGCTCGTCGTCGGTGTCGCCGAAGCCCCCGCGCCGCCACGAGGACTCGAACAGCTCGAACAGCTCCTCGCGGGCCGGAGCCGAGGACTGGTGGAAGCGCTCCAGCACCTGGTGCAGCACGATCCCGAAGCGCTGGTGGATCGTCGGCTCCTGGGGGATGCGAAAGACCCGCGCGAACTTGTACTTGAGCGGGCACAGGCGGTAGGTCTCGATGTCGGAGGCCGACAGCATCACGCCGTCCCCGCGGCGGGGGATGAAGGGATCGAGCGACGGCTCCACCCCGGCCGTGGACGCCACAGGCCGCTGGGCGGCGTCGCGACCCGCATCGCGCAGCCACCCATCGAGCGTGCTGGCCTCGAGCATCTCGCGCTGGGTGAAGCTGGCGCCCTGGGCCAGCAGCGCGTTCACCTCCGACAGCGCCTGGTCGGGCTCCTGCCCGGACGCCGACCGGTCGATCAGCGCGGCGACCTTGACCAGCTCGAGGAAGCGGGCGACGGCGTGGTCCACGTCCACCGCCGCGTCCAGGCGCATCTCGCCCAGGCGCCCGCCAACCTGCGCGACGGTGTCCAGCAGCTCGTCGCGCATGGTGCGAAAGGCGGAGTGCAGTCCCTCGGCGGGGCCGAACAGCTCCTCCTCGATCGGCTCCTCGGGCAGGGCCAGGGCGGCCCGGGCGTCCTGCACGGCGGGGGCCGCACCGGCGGGGCGCCCGTCGGTGGGCTCGGAGAACGAGAGCACGAGGCCCTCCCGGGCCCGGGTGGACGCCACGTGGACCAGGCGCCGGGCACGGCCCGGGGCGTCGTCGTCGGCCCCGCGGTGCTTGACCAGCTCGGAAGGGACGTCGGGCTCTCGCCGCGAGCCACCCCGGTCCAGATGCTCCGGGGACAGGCCGAGCACGAAGGCGTGGTCGAACTCCCGCCCGCGCGAGGCCTCGATGTCGAGCACCTGCACCGCCTTCTCGCGCGGGGGCGCGGGCACCTCGTCCCACTCCAGGCCGGAGTCGGCCACGGCGCGCAGGTAGCGCGCGAAGTCACGCGGCGTGGAGTTGGGCTCGCGGCGCATGAAGGAGGTGGCGAGGTCGGGCAACGCGGCGATGTTGCGCAGCCGCTCCACGGTGTCGGCCTGGGTGGCGAACACCTGCTGGCGGCGGATGCCCACTCGCTCGATCAGCCGCAGCACGAAGGCGTCGGGGCGCCGGTCCTCGAACGCCGCCGCTGCGGGGCGATACAGGCGAAGGAACACCTGCGCGCGGTCGCGGCCCTCCGGGGTCAGCTGCGGACCCTCCAGCGCGGCACCGACGGCGGCGGGCATGTCGAGCTTTCGCCGGCGCGCCAGCTGCGTCAACCGGGCGATGTCCACCGAGTGCAGGCCCACCGGCGGCCGGGCCAGAGCCCGGACGGCCGCGCCGGAGTCGGAAGGATCGGCCAGCAGCCGCAGCCAGGCGAGCACGTCACGCACCTCGGCCCGCTGGAAGTAGGCGGCCGAGCCGTGCAGCCTGAAGGGCAGCGCCCGCTCCTCGAGCGCCGAGCAGACCACGGCGCCCTCGCGGGCGGCGGAGTCGAGCAGGACGGCGATCCGCGAGGGATCCGTGCCGCCGGTCACCAGCCGGGCGACTTCGGCGGCCACGGCCTGGGCCTGGGCCCGGTCCGAGGCGCAGCGCCAGAAACGCACCTCGCCGCCCTCGCGGGCGGGCGAGTCGTCTGGGGCCCTCCCTTGTCCTCGGGGCGTCTCGGTTCCCGGGGGCGTCTCGGTCCCCAGAGCCGCGCGGGCGGCGGTCATCATCCGCTCCGGGCAGCGGAGGCTGTGGCCCAGGTCCACCGCGATCGCGTCGGGAAAGGCGCGCAGGAAGTCGTCCAGGTTTCTCCCGGCCCTCGCGGGTCCGATCGCCTGGGCGGGGTCGCCGGTCACCGTCACCTCGCGCACCTCCTCGCACAGCAGCGCGAGCACCGCCGCCCGGGCGAAGTTCGCGTCCTGGTAGTCGTCCACCAGCACCGCGTCGAGTCCGGCGGCCACGCGGCTGCGCACGTGGGGGCGCTGGTGCAGCAGCCGGAACACCCGCAGTACCAGGTCGCCCGTGTCCAGCGCGCCGCGGTTGGCCAGCAGTCGCTCGTGATCCGCGTAGAGGTGGGCGAACTCGAGCTCCCGCGAGGCGCCCGTGCGAGCGGCGTCGTCGCCCGACTCGGCGCGGGTCGCACGCTCGCCGGCGTGGCGGATCAGCTCGTCGGGCGAGACCATCTCCTCCTTCAGACGGTCGATTCGCGATACGAACCCGGCCAGCAGCGGCGCGGGGTTGCCCCTGATCTCGTGCTGGCGCAGGCTCAGCTCGCCCAGCGACTCCAGAAGCAGCGCGACCCGCTCGGCGGGGGCCACGGGCACGAAGTCGGGGTCGAGGCCGGCCTCGGAGGCCTCGGCGCGCAGCACCCGGGCACAGAACGAGCCGAAGGTGTCCACACCGAGCTCGTCGTAGGGCGGCGGGATCAGCTCGAGCAGCTCCAGGCGCATGCTCGCGGCGGCATCGGGCGAGGCCGCGAGCACGAGCACCCGGGCCGCGGCCGCCCCCCGTCCCACCAGCCCCGCGAAGCGGTGCTCGAGGACTGTGGTGCGGCCCGAGCCGGCCGCCCCCGTGACCAGCAGCGGACCCCCCTGGTGGTCGACTGCCGCGTGTTGCGAGCGGGTCAGTCCATCGGCGAGGTCGAGCATTGCGCCCAGGATAAGCCTGGGTCGACCGATCCAGGACAAGAGCCGGGGAGGACCCGGCATCGTGCCGGTCCCTCCCCGTGTGCCTTTCGACGGGGCGGCGTCGTGCCGCCCCGGTTAGGTCGAAGGCTTCCTCCGCTGCCCGCCCCGGCAGCGGAGAAACTGGTCAGCCGCTCTGGCCGAAGGTGGTGGTGTAGGTCGCCGCGGCGCTCGACCCGGAGGTGGGGGCGCGGGAAGTCACGCCGATCCCGATCTCGCGGAAGCGGCGGGTCAGGATGTTGCGGCGGTGCCCGGAGCTGTGCATCCAGGAGTCGACGATGCTGCGCGGGGTGCTGCGGCTGCCCGATCCCCAGGCCAGGTTCTCGCCGACCATCCAGGATCGCGCGCCCTTGAGGTAGCCGGTCCGGCGGATGCGATCGCCCGAGCTGGCGCCCGAGCGGGAGTTGTGGGCGAAGTAGCGCCGGCGCACCATGTC
>JBBJOH010000033.1:0-8565 GCA_037720995.1 Thermoleophilaceae bacterium | reverse complement strand
CGGCCCAGCACGAGCACCAGCTCCTCCTGGTCGCGCTTGGTGATGCCGTACACGCTGGAGGGGCGAAGCGGGGCGTCCTCGGAGGTGGGGCGGGGGCGCAGCTCACGGCCGCAGTGGCCGCAGACGGGCTCCCACTCGCGCCGGCGCAGCTGCTCGACATTCCGAACCGGCGGGGCCGCGTCGCCGTGCTCGGCGCAGGCGTAGGCCCCGTCTCCGTACACGACCATGGAGGAGGCGGCAACCAGGCGCCGGACATCGTCGCGACGTTCGATCACGGCCTCGAGCAGGGTCGCCGTGCCGCCGCAGTTCACGTCGACCGCCTTGCGCACGTGCACCATCGACTCGCCGTTTCCCACCACGCCACCGAGGTGGAAGACGCGGTCGACTCCCTCCAGCGCCCGGTCCACGGCGTCCCGGTCGCGCAGGTCCCCGATCACCACCTCGGCCTCCGCGGGCACGTGGGCCGGCAGCTCGCTCGTGGGATGGGCGAGCGGGTCCAGGTTGTCGAGCACGCGGACGCGCTCGCCCGCGGCCAGCAGGGCGTCGACGAGGTGCGAGCCGACGAAGCCCGCGCCGCCGGTGACCAGGACCGTGTCGTTCACCAGATCGTGTAGAAGAGCAGCTCGGTGGCCAGCGCCTGGCAGGCCAGGGCGGCGAGCACCGGTCGAAGGTATCGCTCGGGCAGCGCGGTGGCGGCGGCGATGCACAGCGCCGGCACCAGGAAGAGGTAGATCCGCTCGGTCTCGGCCTTGGTGAAGCCCAGCACCGCCGAGATGGCCAGGACGGCGAACAGGGCCAGCGCCACGGCCTGGCCCGCCCCCAGGGCGCGCAGGCCCAGCCAGGCGATGGGCAGGCCGGCGGCGATCAGGAAGGCGCTCGGGGCGCCGAGCACCCAGAAGGCGTACGGGCGCCCCGATGCCACCCCCTCGCGGTAGACGCTCTCCGCGGCGCGCAGGGCGCCAAAGGGGTCGAAGCCGGTGGCCAGGTACAGCAGCGCATAGAAGACGACGAGCCCGGCGGCGCAGGCCACAGACAGCGCGGCCGCCGACCGTACGCCCTCGCGACGCAGCGCGACGAAGGCCATCAGCGCCCCCACGCCGAGATTCGCCCAGGAGAAGAAGGAGGCCACCGCCAGCGCGGCGGGCCCGCCGACGCGGGCGGCCAGGCCCGAGGCGGTCAGGCGAGCGCTTCCGCCGGACCCCGCCGCGCGGGCGGTCACGCCGGACCCCGCCAGCACGATCATCGCCCCGACCGCGAGCGTGGCGTAGAGGGCGTCGGCCGAGGTGGCGCCGTGCAGCACGGCCGAGGGAGCGAACGCGTAGAGCAGCGTCGCCGAGCGGGCCGTGCCCTCGTCGGCCAGCCGGCGTGCCAGGACGTAGACCATCGGCACCGAGAGCGCCCCGGCGCCGATCGTGAGCGTCGCCATTGCCTTCGCGCCGTCGATGCCCAGCCCGTGCAGGGTCAGGAGCAGCCCGGGAGGGTGGCCGACGGCGTTAACCGTGAGCGACGTGCCCACCTGGGCGAAGGTGTCCAGGAAGAAGCGCGTGCCGAGCTCGAGGGCGGGAAGGGCCGGGAGATACTCGCTCGCGCCCTCGCGGCCGGGCACCTCGTAGACCGCCCACAGGCCCTCCACGCCCGTGCGGGCCACCCCGAGGCCCAGGCGCAGGGCCAGGCCGAGCACCAGCGCCGCGGCGGCAAAGCGCACCGGCGTCAGGCCGGGCCCCCGCAGCCTGGGCGCCACCGCCACCGCCACGCCCAGGATCGCCACGGCCGCCGCCGCGGTGGGGTCCACCTCGGGCGAGAAGCGGTAGAGCAGGGGCGGAAGCGGGGTCCCCAGGTCGTGTCCCGCCGCGGTGGCTCCGAGCCCCCAGGCCGCCGTCGCGGCGACCACGAGCGCGCCGACGATCGGCACCAGCCGCTCAGGACTCAGGCTCGGGCGTGGCCGAGCCACGCGCTGCGCGCACACGGCGCGAGAGTACGCGGATCGGTGGGGCTCGCCCGCGCCAGCTTCGCCCCCGTTCGCTTTTCGTAAGCCAACCGGCATAGCCTCGGGGGGTGGCGCCGGTAGATGTGATCCTTCCCGTGCTCGACGAGGCCGAGGCGCTGCCCTGGGTGCTCGGGCGCATGCCCGCGGACCACGAGCCGATCGTGGTCGACAACGGGTCGACCGACGGGTCGGCCGAGCTGGCCGGCCGCCTGGGCGCGCGCGTGGTGTCGGAGCCCCGCCGCGGCTTCGGCGCCGCCTGCTTCGCGGGGCTGACGGCGGCGACGCGGGACAGCGTGGCGTTCATGGACTGCGACGGGTCGCTGGACCCGGCCGAGCTTCCCGCCGTCACCACACCGGTGACCGGCGGTGAGGCCGACCTGGTGATGGGGGCTCGTCGCGCCGAGCGCGGAGCCTTTCCCGTCCACGCCCGGGTGGCCAATCGCCTCCTGGCCTCAGAGGTCCGGCGGCGCTCCGGCGTCGTGCTGCGAGACCTCGGCCCGATGCGCGCCGCACCCCGTGAGCCACTGCTGGCTCTTGGGATGCGTGACCGCCGCTTTGGCTGGCCGCTGGAGATGGTGCTGCTGGCCGCCGGCGCTCACTGGCGCATCCGTGAGGTCCCCGTTGGCTACCGCGCCCGCTCGGGGAAGTCCAAGGTCACGGGCACGGTTCGCGGGACGGCCCGGACGGTGCGCGACATGGCGGTGGCGCTGCGGTGATCGACGCGGCACTGCTGGTGATAGCCAAGGCGCCCCTCGCGGGCCGGGTCAAGACGCGGCTGTGCCCTCCGTGCACCCCCACCCAGGCGGCGGCGATCGCCGAAGCGGCCCTGCGCGACACGCTCGCCGCGGCGGCGGCCACGCCCGTGAAGCGACGGGTGGTGGTGCTCGACGGCGACCCCCCCAGCTGGCTCCCGGACGGGTTCGAGCTCGAGACCCAGCGCGGCGAGGGCCTGGCCGAGAGGCTGGCCGCCGCCTTTGAGCCCTGCGGCGGGCCGGCCTTCCTCGTGGCCATGGACACTCCCCAGGTCACGCCTGCGCTGCTCGCCGACGCCGTGCGCCGGCTGACCGGAGGTGGCACCGATGCGGTCCTGGGTCCGACCCCGGACGGCGGCTACTGGGGGATAGGGCTGCGCCGCCCCGCGCCCGAGGTCTTCGCCGGAGTGCCGATGTCGAGCCCCGGGACGCTCGCCGCGCAGACCGTCCGCCTGGCCGAGACGGGGCTGTGCTCTCAGACGCTCACGACCCTCGAGGACGTGGACACGATCGAGGACGCCCGCCGGGTGGCGGCCACGGCGCCCACCACCCGCTTCGCGGCTGCGCTGCGTGAGTCAGGCCACGCGGCCGACAGCCAGGAGCCCGTGCCCGAAGCCGCCTCCTGATCCGGCCTCCAGGTCCCAGATTCCCCGCGCGAGCGCGTCGCTTGCCCCGACGTGGGTGCGCACGAGTGCGTGACGGCGAGCGGCCAGGTCCTGGTGCACCGCCGCGACGGGGCCCGCGGGCAGCGGTGGCAGGGCCCTGGTCAGCGCCGGGCCGGGCGGGTCACCGTCCAGCAGGGCGCCGAGCGCACTGCGCAAGGGCGGCAGCCCGGGCCAGTAGCGGCTCTCGTCGAGCTTGGGGCCGGCCTGCACCGACCGGTCCTGAAAGCTCGCGACCCGGATGCCGGCGGACTCGAGCACCGAGCCCAGCTCCGGCGGGCTCCAGGGGTGCACCTCCACGTCGACTCCCAGGAGGTAGGGGAGGAGTCGATCGGGACCGGGCCGGGTGTCCCATAGCCGCGGCCACTCCAGCGAGAAGAGGCCCAGCGCCTCGACCGCCACGATCGCGCCGGGCTGCGCGTGGCGCGTGATCTCCGCCAGCAGCCGGCGAAGCTCGGCCGGACTCAGGTGCGAGGCGAGCCCGAAGGCCGCCAGGTACAGGTCGAAGGGCCGGTCGCCGACGGGGCCCAGGCCCTCGCGCAGATCGTGCACCACGTGAGAGCCCGGGCCGGGCGCCTCCGGGGTGCGGAAGTCGACTCCCGTGTAGTCGCTCATCCCGCTGCCCGCGAGCAGGATCCCGAGGCCGCCGCCCGACCCGAGGTCGAGGACCCGGCCACCCGGGGCACGGGCCACCAGGCCACGGGCCGTGCGCGCCAGCTGGGCCGCCTCGAGCTGCTCGCGAACCGCGTCATCCGACGCCGGGGCGTAGGCCCCGGGGAGTTGACCGGCTTCCATGACCGCCCAGGCTATATGCCTTTGCGATGCCCATTCCACGGCCCGGCCCCGAGGCGTAAGAAAGCCGAAAGCTCCCTGATGTCCCATGTAGCCATGACCGTTCGGCTCCGCGTCGCCACGCTCGCCCTCGCTCTGGGCCTCGCTTCGTGCGGCGGATCCTCCAGCGATCTGGTCCCCGCCGCCGAGCCGGCCAAGTCGCCTCCACCCGCACAGAAGCCCGAGGGCCGGGTGGTGGCGGTGGGCCACAAGCCGGAGGGGCTGGTGGCCGACGGGCGCACCCGGCTGCTCGCGGTGGGCCTGACCAACCCGGACCGGCTGGCCTTGGTGGACATGGACTCCGGCCGCGTCGTGCGCCGCGTGGCGCTGCCCGAGGCGCCGCGCCACCTGGCCCTGGCCGGTCCCGGCGGACCCGTGCTGGTGCCGGCGGAGAAGTCGAACGAGCTGGTGGAGGTCTCGCTGCCCTCGGGTCGCAAGCGGGTCACGCGGGTGGGGCGCCAGCCCCACGACGCCGCCTCCGATGGCCGGGGCACGGTGTTCGTGGGCAACGAGGGCGGCGACTCCGTGTCGTTGGTCCGCGCAGGGCGGGAGGTGCGCAGGGTCAAGGCGCCGGTCCAGCCCGGCGGGGCGGTCACCTCCACCGACGGCCGGCTCGTCGCCGCGGTCGGGGTGAGCGAGCGGGCGCTGGAGCTCTACGACGCCGGCAGTCTGCGTTCGCGGGGCAAGATCGACGTGGGCGTGGGACCGACGCACGTCGCGGCCCGCGGCCGGCGCTTCTTCGTCGTCGACACCCGCGGCAATGCTCTGCTGCAGGTGCTCACCGGAGGCGACCTGCGCGTGCACCGGCGGATCAACCTGCCCGGTGCCCCGTACGCGATCACCTTCGACCCCCCACGCAAGCGCTTCTGGGTCACCCTGACAAAGACCAATCGGGTGGTGGAGATGTCCGACCGCCACGAGCTGCGGTCCTTTGCGACGGTGCGCCAGCCCAACTCGGTGGCCGTCGACCCGGTCACCGGACGGGTGTTCGTAGCCAGCCGGGCGGACGGGACGCTGCAGTCCTTTCTGCCCTCGCGGCTGGCCGACGGCCTCCGCTGAGCAGCCCTAACGGCTCCCTTACGAGCGCGGCCGGGGGCTTTACGCGAGCACTCGCGGCGGCCATGCTCGCTCGAGATGCCCGACGCCCGACGCCCGCCCACTCCGCCGCTACCCGACGCGGGGCCCTTCCGGGCGTCCTTCTGGCGCAGCCCTCTGCGCGGGCCGTGGCTGGCCTCCTTCCTCAGCGCCGCGCTGTTCCCCCTGATCGTGGTCTGCTCGGTCACGGGCCTGCTCTCCCACGCCGCCTATGAGCCGGGCCTGGGTAACAACGCGCTGTTCGACGAAGGCGTGGACCTCTACTTCTTCTCCTGGCCGGTGCGCCCCGCGTGGCTCTACGCGGTCACCCAGGGGCTGCACATCGTGACGGGCCTGGCCGCCGTCCCGATCCTGCTGGCCAAGCTGTGGGCGGTCATCCCTCAGCTGTTCGAACGGCCCGCGGTGCGATCGCTGGCCCACGCGGTCGAGCGGCTCAGCCTGGCTCTGCTGGTCGGAGGCAGCCTGTTCCTGTTCGCCACCGGCATCCTCAACATCCAGCTCTGGTACCCGTTCGGCTTCTCCTTCGTGCCGGCGCACTACTACGCGGCGTTCGTGTTCATGGCCGCGCTGACCTTTCACATCGTGTCTAGGGTCGCTACCGCGCGGCGCGCGTTTCGCGAGCGCGGCGTGCTGCGCCCGCTGCGCGACGACCTCGAGCACACCGAGCCCGAGCCCGCGCTCGAGGGACTTCACACCACCGCGCCCATGGCGGCGGCGCCACCCACCATGAGCCGGCGCCTGCTGCTCGGCACCGTGGGCGCGGCCTCGGCCGGGTTGGGGCTGATGGGCCTCGGCCAGGTCGCCGGCGGGCCGTTTCGCAAGCTCGCCCTGCTCGCTCCCCGCGGCGACGGACCGGGCAGCGGGCCCAACGCCTTCCAGGTGAACAAGACGTTCGCATCGGTCGGGATCCCCAAGGCAGACGTAGGCGACGGCTGGCGTCTGTTGATCTCCTCCGACGGCGGCCTGCGCAGGGCGCTCAGCCGCGCCGACCTCCTGGGCATGGACCAGGTCAGCGCGGACCTGCCGATCGGCTGCGTGGAGGGCTGGTCGACCACCCAGCGCTGGACGGGGGTGCCGATCGCCGCGCTGGCCCGGATGGCCGGCGCCGATCCCGGCACCGAGGTCGAGGTGCGCTCGCTCCAGGCCTCGGGCGCCCTTCGCCGCGCCACGCTGAACTCCGCCCAGGCCGGCGACCCGCGCTCGCTGCTGGCCCTGAAGGTCAACGGGGCCGACCTGTCCCTCGATCACGGCTTTCCCGCCCGGCTGATCGTGCCCGCCCTGCCGGGAGTGCACAACACGAAATGGGTCGGCGAGCTGGCGTTCGGGAGCCCGGCGTGAAGCGCTTTCGCTACGAGTACGGCGACAACCCGGTCCATCTCGTGGTCGGAGTGGTCAGCCTCGCGGTGGGGGTGTGGGCCCTCTACAAGGCGCTGGGGCTGCTGGGCATTCCGATCAACTTCGTGAAGTGGTTCGCCGGGGGGGTCGTGCTCCACGACCTGGTCTTCCTGCCCATCTACTCCGCGATCGGCGTCCTGGTCGCCGCCGCCGTCACCGGCGGCAGCCGCTCGCGGCTGCGGATCGCCGCGCTGAACCACCTGCGCGTGCCGACGCTGCTCTCGGCATTGGCGCTGCTGGTGTGGTTCCCGCTCATCCTGCGCAAGGCGCCCGGCTCGTTCGAGCGCCTCACCGGCCAGGCCAACGACTTCTACCTCGGGCGCTGGCTGGCGCTGTGCGCCGTCCTGTTCGCGGGCTCGGCGATCGTCTTCCTCATCCGCCTGCGCTCTCTGAGGCGCTCTCCGTGAGACTGGGTGCGATGAACGGAGCCGATGAGTCTCGCGGATCGGTGCTCGTAGTCGACGACGAGCCCACGATCACCGAGGTGGTGTCGGCCTACCTCAAGCGAGCCGGCTACTCGACGCGTGTGGCGGGCGATGGCCCGCATGCGCTCGAGCAGGCGATCCTCGACCGCCCCGACCTGGTCGTGCTCGACCTGATGCTTCCCGGCATGGACGGGCTGGAGGTCCTGAGGCGGCTGCGCGACCTGGACCGGATCTCGGTGATCCTGCTGACGGCCAAGGGCGAGCCCAGCGATCGCATCATCGGGCTGCGGCTGGGGGCCGATGACTACGTGGTCAAGCCCTTCTCGCCGGCGGAGCTGGTGGCGCGGGTGGACGCCGTGCTGCGCCGGGTGGTCCCCGAGCCCGAGCTGGAGGAGCCGATCGCCTTCGACGACCTGGAGCTCGACCCCGTCGGGCGGCGGGTGACGATCCGCGGCGAGGAGGCGCAGCTCACCGTGCGCGAGTACGACCTGCTGCTGCACTTCGTCCGCCATCCCGGGCAGGTGTTCTCCCGCGACCAGCTGATGGACGCGGTGTGGCAGTACTCCTTCTACTCGGACACCTCCACGGTCACCGTGCACGTCCGCCGGCTGCGGGCCAAGATCGAGCGCAACCCCTCCGAGCCGCGCTGGCTGGAGACCGTGTGGGGCGTGGGCTACCGGTTCCAGCCGTGAGGGCATCGCGCGGCCTTCTGCTCCTGTCCGCCGGGGCGGTCGTCGGCGGGCTTGCCTTCTGGATCGCCTACGGAGCGCAGGACGGGCTCGCGATGGCCCTGCTGATGGTGGCCTGCGGGGCGCCGGCGGTGGTGGGGGCGCACGTCATAGCGGCCCGCCGCCGTTCGCTGGGCGGGCTCTCGCGGCAGTTCGCCGCCGGCGTGGGAGTGAGCATCGCGCTGACGGTGATCGGAGTGGCCGTGATCGCGCTGCTCATGTTCGTCTCGACCCACGACGCCTTCACGATGGCCGTGCTGCTGGTCTTCGCCGGGGGTCTGACGGGCTACACGGCCTCGGTCCTCGCGCGCAGCGTCATGCACGACATCGAGGCGGTGGGCGAGGGGGTCCGGGCCGTGGGTGAGGGACAGCGCGAGCTGGCCATCGAGACCGCGGCCGACGACGAGATCGCCGAGCTCGCCCAGGCCGCGGAGGCGATGGCGCGACGGCTCGGCGCCACCGAGTCCGAGCGAGGGGCCGCCGAGGGGGCCCGGCGCGACCTGATCGCGGCGGTCTCGCACGACCTGCGGACGCCCCTCACATCGCTTCGGCTGCTCGCGGACGCGATCGCCGACGACGTCGGGGACCAGCAGACGAGGGCGACGTACCTGACGCGCATGTCGGTGCACATCGCCTCGCTTTCCTCCCTGGTCGAGGACCTGTTCGAGCTCTCCCGCCTGGAGGCCGGCG
>JBBJOH010000032.1:0-8669 GCA_037720995.1 Thermoleophilaceae bacterium | reverse complement strand
GATGGCGGCGCTGCTAGGCGGCAGTTGCCTCCAGCTCGTCCAGGTGCTTGTGCGAGGGGCAGTACTTGCTGCCCGGGAGCGGCACTCGCTGACACGAGGTGCCCTTGCGCGTGGTCGCGTGACAGCAGAGCGGGCTGCCGTCGAAGGTCACGCCCTCGCGCGCCTGGGTGTCCACGTGCTCGGCGGCCATCGTCACCTGGCGCTCGATCACGCGGTAGACGTGCATCTGGCTGCCCATGGGGAACAGGCAGCGGATGTCGTTGAAGAGCGTCCGCACCGGGTGCGCGAAGTAGTGGCGGTCGGTGGCGAGTCGCTCCATCGCGGACTCGCACTCGCGCAGGAGGCGTTGACGGGCGACGCATCGGACGGACTCGCTGCCCGGCCCGACCTCCTCCGCGAGCTCCCTGTAGATCGAACGACTGAACTGGTACACGCAGGCCCCTTTCCTCCCGTCCGCGCTCCCCGGCGCGGCCTCGCATCCGGTATGGCTTATCGACCGGCTCTGAAGATGACAACGAATGGGAGGTTAAATTCGCATTAAAGCGTGCTGGTCGTCACACACTGGCGCGCAGGGACAAGCTCGCCGTGAGGTCTCGGTGTGGTGCTCTGCCGCTGGATCAGAGGGGAAGGTCGCTTGCCTGGAGCGCCCAGTCCATGCGCCGGCGGGCGTACAGCAGCGGCTCGCCGGCGTGGACCCGACCGCCCTCGATGTCGCCGATCAGGATCGTGTGGTCGTAGCGGGTGAAGTTCTCCGCCCGGTGGCAGCGCAGGTAGGCCAGCGCGCCGGTCACCTCGGGGACGTCGGCGTCCCAGCGCCACTCCACTCCGGCGAACTTGTCGTCGCCACTGCCCGCGAAGACGCGGGCGATCGGCTCCTCGTCGGCGCGCAGGATGTGCACTCCGAAGTGCTCGCATGCCTCCAGGTGGTCGTGACAGCGAGAGGCGTGGCCGATCGATACGAGGACCGATGGCGGCCATGCGCTGTAGGACGCCACGGCGGTCGCGGCCAGCCCGCACGGCTCCCCGTCAGAGCGGCGGGTGGTGATCACGGCGACACCCGAGGCGAGATGGGCCATCGCCTCGTGAAAGAGCTCGGGGAGGCTCGCCTCGGCCACGTGACCATGGTAGGAGACCGCTACTCCCAGTCCTCGACCTGAGCATCCTCGCCGGCGCCCACCACCACGTGGCGGTGGTCCATCGCAGGATCGGTCTCGGGGTGGTCCAGCCGCTGATGGGCTCCCCGGCTCTCCTTCCGGGCCTGGCACGCCGCGGCGATCAGCCGGGCGAGCGGGAAGGCATCACCGGCCAGCTCGGACAGTCCCTCGGGTGTCCGGCGCAGGCCGGCGTGGGCCCACAGGGCCGCACGGGTCCGGGGCGAGGGCACAGCGGCCGCAGGGGTGCCTTCGGGGGCCGGCTCCGCCTCGTCGGCCTCGTTGCCCGGGACCGGCGAGTCCAGGGCCGCCCGCGCCGCGCGCCGCCCGAGCACGAAGCACTCGGCCAGCGAGTTCGAGGCCAGCCGGTTGGCGCCGTGCAGACCGGTGCAGGCGCACTCGCCCACGGCCAGCAGGCCCTCGATCGACGCGCGGCCGTCCAGGTCGGTGGCCACACCGCCCATCGTGTAGTGCGCGGCCGGCGCGACGGGCACGGTCTCCGCGCCCGGGTCGATTCCCTCGAGCGCGACCGCTTCCGCGATGTTGGGGAAGCCGGCAAGGTCCACCCGCCGCAGGTCGAGGCCGACGGAGCGGCTGCCCTGCATCCTCAGCCGTTCCTCGATGGCCAGCGCCACCTCGTCGCGCGGGGCCAGCTCGTCGACGAAGCGCTCGCCCCGTTCGTCGAGCAGCACCGCGCCCTCTCCGCGCACGGCCTCGGTGATCAGGAACCCGTCGCGGGGACCGTCGCTCACGAGCGCCGTGGGGTGGAACTGCACGAACTCGAGGTCGGCCAGCCGGGCTCTGGCCGCGTGGGCAAGGGCGAGGCCCACCCCCATCGACCCCGGCGGGTTGGTGGTGCGCGCCCACAGGGCGGCCGAGCCGCCCGTGGCGAGCACGGTGCCGCGCGACGCGATCCGCAGGTGCCCGCCCTGGGCGAGGGCCGCCACCCCGGTGCAGCGCCCGCCGGTCACCAGCAGCCCGGTGGCGGTGGTGTGCTCCATGACCCGGACGCGCTCGTGGGCGGCGGCCACGGCCGAGAGCTGGCGGGTGATGCGCCGTCCCGTGGCGGCTCCGCCGGCGTGCACGATCCGGCGCGCGGAGTGGCCGCCCTCCAGGCCCAGGGCCAGGGCGCCGTGGCGATCGGCGTCGAAGCGCACGCCCAGGCGCTCCAGGTCCCGGACGCGGTCGGGCGACTCGTCGCACAGGGCCTCGACGGCGCTCGGACGGGCCGCGCCGCGGCCGGCGACGAGCGTGTCGGCGGCGTGGCGGGCGGGGGTGTCGTCCGCGGCCAGGGCCGCGGCGATCCCGCCCTGAGCCCAGTAGCTGGCCGAGTCGGCCAGAGGCGAACGCGAGACCAGGGCCACCGTGGCCCCCTCCTCGGCGGCCACCAGCGCGCAGAACAAGCCGGCGGCCCCGGCACCGACGACGGTCACGTCGGCGCGCAGCGGTTTGGAGGCGGCGCGGTCCACGAGACGGCGGATACCGTAGACGCCATCGGCGCGCCGCTCTACCTACGCCACCCCGCGAGCCTGGAGCACGACACGGGACCGCACCCCGAGCGGCCCGAGCGCATACGGGCCCTGGAAGCGCTCATGGAGCAGCGCGACTGGCTCGGCTGGGAGGTGCGCGAAGCGCCCGCCGCGACGCAGGAGCAGCTGCTGGGGATCCACCCGGCCGGCTACGTCGAGTCGGTTCGCGCGCACTGCGCGGTCGCCCGCCCCTTCGACGCCGACACCCCGGTGGTGCCCGCCTCCTGGGAGGCCGCGCTGCGCGCCGCGGGCGCCGCCTGCGCGCTCACCGACGCCCTGCTCGACGGAGATGCTCCGACCGGCTTCTGCGGCCTGCGCCCGCCCGGCCACCACGCCGGGCCCAAGCGCGCCATGGGGTTCTGCCTCTTCTCCAACGTGGCCGTGGCGGCGGCGCACGCCCTTCGGCGGCCCGCCGTCGAGAGGGTCTTGATCCTCGACTGGGACGTCCACCACGGCAACGGCACCCACGCCGCTTTCAAATCGCGGGCCGACGTTCTGTTCGCCAGCCTGCACCAGTGGCCGTTCTATCCCGGCACGGGCGCCCTGGGCGACGTGGGCTCGGGAGCGGGCGAGGGATACACGATCAACCTGCCGGTGCCGGCAGGGTCGGGCGAGGAGGAGTGGCTCGGGCTGGTGGAGCACGTGGTGGCGCCCGCGGCTCGGTCTTATGCGCCGCACCTGATCCTCGTCTCGGCCGGCTTCGACGCCCACCAGGACGATCCACTGGCCCAGTGCCGCCTGCAGACCGAGACCTTCGCCCACCTCGCTCGCCACGTCCGGGGGCTGGCCGACGAGCTGTCCATCCCCGTGGGCGCCGTGCTCGAAGGGGGCTATGACGTGCACGCGCTGGCCGACTCGGCCGTGGCCACCATGCTGGCGCTTCAGACCGGCGGCGAGCCCCGGCGCGTGGAGCCGGGAGCGCTGGTACGGGCGGCGGCCGAGCAGGTCGGACGCCATTGGGCCGACGTCAGCGCTTGATCCGCTGGGTGAAGGCGCCCGAGAAGCGCTTGCCCAGGCGGATGGTGGCCTGGGTCGCCTGTCTGCGCGTGTCGTAGCGGCCCGCGAACACCACGTAGAAGCCCTTGGGCAGGGTGCGGAAGTCATCGGCGCGGATCACCCCGATCTTCGCCGGCCGTGACCTGGCCGCGGACTCCGCGAAGGAGGTGGCGGCGGCGCGGTCCTCGGCGGTGTTGATCACCACGGTGAACCCGACGAGGGCCCGCGGCCAGGCGTAGAGAGCGCCTTGTCGGACGATGTCCGTCGCCCGGCCGGGCTCGGCGTCGGCCTTGGGCGTGGTGGGGGAGGGCTGGGTGGGGGAGGAAGCCTTCGCCTTCGTGGCCTTGCCCGCGGGCTGGGGCCGCGGCGGGGCGGCGGACACCTCGCGCCTGGCGTCGTCGCCGATCGCCACCACGGCCACCACCGCCCCGAGCAGGAACAGCGTCACGACGACGGCCGAGATCGCGACGGGCACCTTCCAGCTCGGCGCCCGCCGGTAGGTCAGCGCGACCCGGGACCCGCACTCCAGGCACACCAGCTGTCCCCGCTCGGCGGTCGCCCCGCAGCGGGGACAGTGCTCCTGGGCGGGCGGACGCCCTCGATAGTCGCGCTCGGCCACGCGTCAGCTCCGGCGCTTTCCCCGCAGCGTGCGCTCCAGCCGGCCCATGGAACGCCTATGGCGAACGGGCTCGGCGCGAGGGACCGGTTGGGGCTCGTGGTCCGGCTGGGGCCGGGGCGCGGGGGGCTGTTCGGCGGGTTCGGGTTCCGGCTCCGGTTCGGGCTGCGGCTCCGGCTCCGGTTCGGGCTGCGGCTCCGGTTCGGGTTCGGGCTGGGGTTCGGGCTCCGGCTCGGGTTCCGCCTCGGGCGGGGGCTGGAATGCGGGGTCTGCCCGGGGCTCGGGCTCCCGTGCGCTACCGGGCTCGTCCACGAAAGTGTCCGCGGCGGCGATGTCGTCGGCCACTCCCGCCGCCTTGCCATGCGCGGACGCCGCCTGGGCGGGCAGTGCGGCCCCGGATCCCGGGGCCGCCTGGAGGCCGGCCTTGGCCGGTGCGCCGCAGCTGGCACAGAAGCTCGCCCGCGTCGACAGCAGCATCCCGCAGCTCTCGCAGCTGCCCGCGATTCCGGCGGCCACGATCTCCACGACGCGGAGGTCGCGGTCCAGGGCCTCGGACAGCGCCCGGACCTCGGCGTCCACCGCGCTCAACTCGGACGCCTTGGCCTGCAGCAGCTTGGGCTCGCGCCGGCCGTGGCGGTGCAGCTCGAAGACCAGCGCGCCCAGGTCCATCAGCAGCGCCTCGCGCATCCGGCGCTGCTCGCGCAGGCGCCGTCGCATGCGACCGCGCTCGCCGGCCCGGGGGCGCTCCCCGGCGCCCGGGGGGCGCCCCTTGCGCTGCCCGCTCGGGCCGGTGGTCTGGTTGGTGTCGGTCATGGATGGGACCGCGGCGGGGCGCGACTATACCGCTGCTTGGGAAGCGATCCCGCGAGCCGCGAGAGCCTCCCCGGTCACCCGCAGGATGCCTTCCCGGCGGATCTCCATGGGGAACTCCGACAGGATCCGCTCCCGCGCACGGCGGTGGGCATCGGGCCCGAGCGCGAGGGCCTCGTGGATGCCGGAGGCCACCGCCTCGGGATCCTGGGAGTCGATCAGCACCCCGGCGCCGTCCACCACCTCGGGCATCGCGGTCACGTTCATCACCACCGGCACGCAGCCGGCCAGCATCGCCTCGGCCACGGCCAGGCCAAAGCCCTCGTGGCGCGAGGCCTGCACGTAGACCGAGGCGCGGGCGTACAGCTCTTCGAGCTCCTCGTCGGAGATCCAGCCGGTGAAGCGCACGTTGTCGCCGGCCGCCGAGCGCAGCGTCTCGATCGAGGAGTCGTCGAGGGGCTTTCCCACAAAGACGAGCTCCACGTCCGGGAGGTGGTGCGCCGCCTCCACGAACGGCAGCTGGCCCTTCTGCACCAAGGTCCCGGCGTCGATGGCGCCGACGGTCAGCGCCAGGCGCTCGCGCGGCCTGGACTCGTCCAGCGGCCCGAAGGGGTCGGGAACGCCGTGGTGGACCACCGTCACCCGCTCGGGGCCGATCGGCGTGTTGGCCCCGATCTCCGAGCGCGAGTAGTTCGAGTTGGTGATCAGCCGGTCGGCCCGCTTCATGATCCAGCGGCTCGCCCATCGCCGCAGGCCGCCCTGCTGGTAGCCGTAGCCGATGTCGGGCATGTCGGCCGTGTCGAACCCGCCGATGACCTGCACCGAGGCCTTTCGCATCAGCCAGGCCAGGGTCACCGGGAAGAAGGTGTGCCACGAGGCGAACCATCCGAACACGGCGTCGTTTCGTCGCACCGCCGCGAGCAGCTTCGGCAGGTTCGCCGTGCGCCCGGGCTGGTACCAGTCCTCGACCTCGTAGCGCTCGGCCAGGATCCGGCGGTCCATGTCCACGAACGAGGCCTTGCGCGAGTGCACGTACAGGATCCTGGGCCGGCTCATCACGCGGTCCCCGACGGCACAGGCGCCTCGCCCTCGATGAAGGTGCGGTGCCACGCCGACAGCTCGAGCAGGCAGTAGAGGAGCAGCTTGTGGTCGGCGCTGTGCGACCGGTTGGCCGCCACCAGGGAGGAGACCGTCGCGGAGTCGACCAGCTCGGCGATCTCGGTGCCCGGCTCATAGCGGCGCCGCACCTCTTCGCCCAGCGTGCTTTGCATCCAATCCCCGTAGGGGGTGGAGAAGCCGTGCTTGGGACGCTCGACCACCTCGCGCGGGACCAGCCGGGCCATCGCCTTGCGGTGCAGGCGCTTGCCGTCCCGGATGCGCACGCGCTCGCGCACCGGGGTGCGCTCGACGAAGCGCATCAGCTCGGCGTCCAGGAACGGCACGCGCTGCTCCAGCGACGCCGACATGGACATCTTGTCCGCGCAGATCAGCAGCCCGTCGGGCAGGAACAGGTGGCTGTCGAGATAGAGGGCCTGCTCCACGACTCCACGGTCGCCCACGTCGGCCAGGACGGCCTCGGCCAGGCCGCGCCGCTCGGCCGCGGCGTCGGTGCCGACGCCCCCGACGAGGCGGGTGCGCAGGGAGTCGTCGGTGATCTCCACCAGCCGCACCAGCCGCTCGGCCGGGGGCACGTCGTCCAGCAGGCGGCTCGCCCGGCGCACCCGCTCGTTGCCGCCGGCCAGGCGGCGGGCCAGCGCCTGTAGAGGGCGCGCGACCGGGCTCATGAAGTCGGCGGCGCCCAGCGCCGCGGCGGCCTGATGGCGCCCGTAGCCGCCGTGGGGCTCGTCCGCGCCCTGCCCCGAGAGCACTACCTTCACCGACTGTGCCGCGAAGCGCGAGAGCTGCATGAGCGCGCCGGCCGAGGGCAGTCCGACCGGCTCCTCGAGCCGGCGCACGGAGCGGTCGAGCTCGGCCAAGAAGGCGCCCTCGGCCATCGCGGTGTCGTGGTGGTCGGTGCCGATGGCGCCGGCCGTCTGGCGCGCGCAGCGGCGCTCGTCGAGCTCGTCGCCGTGCCCGGGAAAGCCGATCGTGAACGTCTTGGGCGGGGTCTGCGAGCGCGCGGCCATGGCGGCCACGATCGCGGCGGAGTCGACGCCGCCGGAAAGGAAGGCGCCGTAGGGCACATCGGACATCATCTGGCGCTCGACGGCGTCGGTGAAGCGGGTGGCCAGCTCGCCCTCCAGCTCGGGGCCGCGCAGCCCGTGCAGCGTCGGGCCGGGACCCTCGCGGTAGCTCGTGATCTTGGGCGGCGAGCCCTCCTCGGCCACCAGCAGCGATGCCGGCGCGAGCTTTGAGACCCCCTCGAACAGGGTCCGCGGGGCCGGCACGAACCGGCAGGCGAGGAAGTGGTCCAGGGCCACGCGGTCCACCCGGGGGTCGACCAGCCCCGCGGCCAGCAGGGCGCCGATCTCCGAGGCGAGGGCCAGGCGCCGGCCGTCGGTCCACCAGTACAGGGGCTTCACGCCGAAGGGGTCGCGGGCGGCCACCAGCCGGTCGCGGTGCTCGTCCCACAGCGCGAAGGCGAAGATGCCGTTGAGCCGGCGGACGAAGCCGGTCCCCCACTCCTCGTAGCCGTGCACCACCACCTCCGAGTCCGAGCGGGTGGCGAACGAGTGGCCTTTCGCCTCGAGCTCTGCCCGGACGTCCGCGTGGTTGTAGAGCTCGCCGTTCACGATCGCCGTGATCGCGCCGTCCTCGGAGCGCAGGGGCTGGTCGCCGCCGGCCACGTCGATGATCGCCAGCCGGGTGTGGGCCAGGGTGACCGGGCCGATGCCGGCCACGCCGTCTCCGTCGGGCCCGCGGTGGCGCAGCGCTTCGGTCATTCGCCGGCCGGCGTCGGTGTGGCTGTCGCCGCCGGGGTCGAGGATCACGCCGATGCCGCACACGCGCCGCATCTTGGCGCACGCGTCTGTCACCAGCCCTGCGCCCGATCGTCACGCGCGCGTCTGGATGCGTATCGCGCGCTGCCCGACGATCGATCCCATCGACGAACGAGACGGAGGTGGGACATGTACGGCTTGATGGGACTCATACACGCGGGCCTGGCCCGGGCGGGTCATGCGCTGCGGCGAGAGGGCGGTCAGGGAACGGTGGAGTACGTCGCGCTGATTCTGCTGGTCGCCCTGGTGATGGCCGGCGTGGTGGCGGCCATGAAGGGGTTCAAGACCAACGACGGCAAGGAGCTCGGCGACCTGATCATCGGGAAGATCAAGGAGGCGGTGCGCAAGGTGCAGTTCTAGCTCCGACTGGGCGTCCGGGGACCCACGCCGACCGGCGGTACAGCCGGTTCGCGCGGCCCCGCGTCCAGCGAGGGCTCGGCGTGCCCGGAGCCGGACGAGCCGCCGGCCGTGCCACGATGCAGGCGATGAGCGTCTCCCCGAACGAGCTGCCCGTCGCCGTGTTCGACTCCGGCGTCGGCGGCCTCACCGTGCTGCACGAATGCCTCGTGAGCCTGCCCCACGAGGACTTCCTCTACCTCGGCGACACGGCGCGCTTTCCCTACGGGGA
>JBBJOH010000031.1:0-8826 GCA_037720995.1 Thermoleophilaceae bacterium | reverse complement strand
AGGACCTCGCCGTCCGCGGTCCTCGCGCAGAGGCAGACGGTGCCCACCGGCTTCTCCTCGCTTCCGCCGCCGGGACCGGCCACGCCCGTGACCGAGATCGCCACGTCCACCCGGTGGCGCTGAAGCGCTCCTGCGGCCATCGCGTCGGCCACCTCGGGTGACACGGCCCCATGACGCTCGATCAGCTCGAGGGGCACGTCGAGCAGCGCGGTCTTGGCCTCGTTCGCATAGCTCACCGTGCCACCGTCCACGTACTCCGACGACCCGGGCCGCCCGGTCAGGCGGGCGGCCAGCAGGCCGCCCGTGCAGGACTCGGCGGTGGCGATCCTGCGCCCGGCCAGCAGCGCGGTCACCTGGTCGTCCACCGACGATCCGTCGGTGGAGAACAGGGTGTCCGCGTGGCGCTCGGCTATCAGCGCGCTCAGCGCGTCGAACGCATCTTCGCCGTCGGGCTCGTGGCGCACGACCACCTCCACCTCGCCGCGGCGCAGGCACGTGGTCACCTCCAGCCGCTGGAGGCCTGGCACCTCCGCCTCGGCGACGCGCAGCGTCTCGGCGATCTCGGACTCGGGGATGCCGAACAGCCGCAGCATCGACTGCTGGTAGGCGGCCGGGGCGCCCACCGCCGCCCGGAAGGCGTCTGAGGCCGCGGCCGCCGGCCACATCGCCTGCAGCTCCCGGGGCGGGCCGGGAAGGACCACGACCGTTGGGCCGCCCGCGGCGCCCGGCGGGACGACCATCCCGGGCGCGGTGCCCGCGGGCTCGAGCACCGTGGCTCCGTCGGGCACCAGCGCCTGCTTGCGGTTGGCGACGCGGATCGCCTCCTTGTCCAGGTTCGCCCACCGCCGCATGAGCGGACGCAGGATGTCGGCGATCCGACCTTCCAGCTCCTCGTCCAGCGCCAGCGCACGCCCCGTGAAGCCGGCCACGACCTCCAGTGTGAGGTCGTCGGCCGTGGGGCCCAGTCCTCCGCTCGTGATGACCACGTCCATGTCCCGGTCGGCCATGAAGCGCAGCTGGTCCGCCATGTCAGAAGGCCGGTCGCCGCAGATCGTGATGTGGGCCAGCTCTGCGCCCAGCTCGAGCAGGCGGTCGGCCAGCCACGGGCCGTTTCGGTCGGCCACGCGGCCGGTGAGCACCTCGGTGCCGGTGATCACGATGCCGGCGCGGGCGCGCGGCTGATCGCTCACGCGCAGGGCCTCGGCCCGTCCGTGATCTCCTGGGCTCCCGTCTTGGTCACCCGCAGCCCCAGCGGGTTGGCGTTGTTCTCTACCGGCAGCCCCTTGCCGTTGGCGGTGATCTTCACCGACCGCTTGCCCAGGTTCGCCCGCAGCTCGCCCGAGCTCTTGAAGGTTCGCGGCTGCTCGAGGGTGCCCTCGAAGACCCGGTCGCCGCCCTCGCCCGAGTCCACGCAGACGTACGTCGGCACCGTCGGGGCGATGCGCAGGGTGACCCCTCGCACCGGCGGGCGGGGGCGCGTCCTGGGCTTGGCCGGTGCCTTGCGCGGCGCGGTCGGGCTCGTGGGGGTGGACTTCGATGCCTTGTCGTTCGGCTCATCGCCCAGCAGCCCGAGCAGGAGCAGGCCGACCAGGATCGCCACCACCAGGACCCCCAGCAGCGCGAACGGCCCCGGCGGCCCGGGAGCGCGCGGGCGCCGCCGTTCGGGACGCGAAGGCCGCGGGCGGCGCGGTTCGGGACGCGAGGGCCGAGGGCGGCGCGGCCCTCGCGAGGCCAGTGGCTGCGGCTGGGGCTCGGACTCCTCGCCCTCGTCGTGCTCGGCTCGGTACTCCTCGACCAGGACGTGCGGGTCCAGCCCGACCGCTTCGGCGTAGGTGCGCAGGAAGGTGCGCACGAACGTGGGGCCGGGGAGCAGCCCCCACTCCTCGTTCTCCAGCGCGCGCAGGTACTTCGCACGAATCTTGGTGCGCTCCTCGACATCCGCGATGTCCAGACGCTGCCGCATCCGCGCTTCTCTGAGCGTATTCCCTATCGGCGGCATGTGCCGCTCCTATTCTGGCGTAAAGGCGTTCACCGCACCGAGGCTCTCTGCCTGCGAGCACCGCACTGCGGCCTCACCCCTCGTGGGTCGCCGCGCCGACCGGCGGCTCCTCCAGCGCGGCGATGACGCGCGGTAGGTCGGCCTCGGAGATCAGGACCTTGCGGGCCTTGGATCCTTCGTAGCCCGAGATGACCCCGCGGCGCTCGAGCATGTCGATCAGGCGCCCGGCGCGCGTGTAGCCCACCCGCAGCCGGCGCTGGAGCATCGAGGTCGAGGCGGTGTCCATCTGCACGACGGTGCGGATCGCCTCGGACAGCAGGTCGTCGGCGTCGGGATTGAAGTCGCCGGCGCCCTCCTCCTCCTCGCCGTCGGGCTCCGCGACGGCCTCCAGCAGCTCCTCGTGAAGCTCGGGCTCGCCCTGCTTGCGCCAGTGGCCGGTGATCTTCTCGATCTCCTCCTCGGTGGTGAAGGCGCCCTGGATGCGGCTCAGCCGGGTGCCCGATCCGGGCCGAAAGAGCATGTCGCCCTTTCCGAGCAGCGACTCGGCCCCGTTCTGGTCCAGGATCACGCGCGAGTCGGTCTGGGAGGACACCGCGAAGGCGATCCGGGCCGGGACGTTGGTCTTGATCATGCCGGTGATGATGTCGACGCTCGGGCGCTGGGTGGCCAGGACCAGGTGGATCCCGACCGCGCGCGACTTCTGGGCCAGGCGGATGATCGAGTCCTCGACCTCGCCGGGGGCGACCATCATCAGGTCGGCCAGCTCGTCGATCACGCAGAGGATGTAGGGCAGCGGACGCTCGCCGTCCCGGACCCGCAGGCGGTTGAGCTCCTCCAGCTTGCGCGTGCGGGCGCCGCTCATCAGCGAGTAGCGCTCCTCCATCTCCTTGATCAGGTTCTGCAGCGCGTTGGCGGCCAGGCGCGGGGAGGTGATCACCGGCGTGAGCAGGTGCGGAATGTGCTCGTAGAGGTTCAGCTCGACCTGCTTGGGGTCCACCAGCACCAGGCGCACCTCGTTGGGCGTGGCCCGCATCAGGATCGAGGAGAGCATGGCGTTGACGCAGCCGGACTTGCCCGAGCCGGTGGTGCCGGCCACCAGCACGTGCGGTTGGGAGGCCAGGTCGATCCCGATCGCGCGGCCGTCGATGTCCTTGCCCAGCCAGACGGTGAGCGGGGACCAGCCCTCGGGCGCCTCCTGGGCCACGTCGCCCAGGTGCACCATGTGGCGCACGCGGTTGGGCACCTCGACGCCCACGGCCCGCTTGCCGGGGATGGGCGCGAGGATGCGCACGTCGTCGGCGGCAAGTGCGTAGGCCAGGTCGTCGCGCATGTTGGCGACCTTCGACATCTTGATGCCGGGCGCGAGGCGCAGCTCGTAGCGGGTCACGTGCGGCCCCGAGACGCTGCCCACCACCTTGGCCTCCACGCCGAAGTGGCCCAGGGTCTCGACCAGCTGGGTGCCGATCCGCTCGTCGGCCGGGGTCTTGGCCTTTGGCTTGCCCGACGATCGGGTCAAAAACGCGGACCTGGGCAACGCGTACGTGACGTCGTCGGCCTCGGTGACCGCCGTACGCCTGTTGCCCATGGGGGTCAGCTGCTGCTGCTGCTGTCCCTGCCCCCCCGGCGCGGCGGGCGCTGCGCCGCCGTCGGGCGCGGCGGTCACCCCGGGCGCGTCCTCCACGGCGCCGGCGACCTCCGCGACCTCGGGCTCGACCACCTCCTGATCGGGGTCGGGCTCGTCGTCCAGCCAGGGCTCCGCTTCGCTCTCTTCGCCCCGCCCCGCCTCCTCGGCCTCATCGCCGAAGAGGTCGGGGAAGCGGGCCTCGGCGTCCAGCGCCGGGGCCTCCACGTGGGTTGCGTGCACCACCGGCTCCACGCCGGCGGGCTCGGGGGGCCCGTCGCCTACGGGCTCGCGTGGCGCCCCAGCCGGCGCCGCGGGCTCGCGCGAGAGCACCGCGGTCAACTGACCGGTGGAGCGCCTGACCTGCTCGGTGGTCGCGTTCACCGACTCGCGCGCCGTGGCCACCACCCCCGCGATCGAGGCCCCGGTGACCAGCAGCGCGCCGCCGATCACCAGGAACAGAAAGATGATGTGCGCGCCCAGGTCCGAGAAGAGAGCGCTCGAGCCCGCGTAGAGCAGCTCGCCCAGGGCGCCGCCCCGGTCGCCCACATAGCCCGGGTCGAGCAGCGGGGCGTGGGAGTGGGCGCCTGGCCCCAATCCGAGCGATCCCGCGGCCAGTCCCAGCGTCACCCCCAGCAGCAGGCAGATCCCCCCGGCCCGGAAGGGGCGTACCGAGGGCAGCATCTGGCGCAGCACCAGGACCACCCCGGTGGCACACAGGGCCGGCGGGACGAGCAGCGCCGCGCCTCCCAGCAGAAAGCGAAGGCCGTCCTCGGTGGCCTCGCCCGCTTGGCCGCCGGCCGCCCCCAGATAGAGAACGAAGGCCAGGAAGGCGGAAAAGGCCACCAGCGCCAGGCCGATCAGGTCCAGGTGGTGCTGATCGAGCGTGGGCACCGCCGACCCCCTCGCGGGGGCCTTCGTGCGCTTCTTGCGTGCTGGTGGGCGAGCGGGCCTGCGGCGTGCCATTGCTGACTTCTGTCATTCGCCACCGGAGTGCCGTGCCCTCCCTACCATCCTGGGGCATGGCGGGTTCTCCGAGGGTGCTGGTCGTGGAGGACGACGGTGACATCGCCGACGTCCTGCGCCGCGCCCTGGGCATGGAGGGCTACGAGGTGCGCCTGGCCGCTGACGGCGAGCTGGCCCTGACCGAGGCGGCCGACTTCGAGCCGGATGCAGTGGTCCTGGATCTGGGCCTGCCCAAGCTCGACGGCGTAGAGGTCTGCCGCCGCCTGCGCCAGGGCGGGGACGTGCCCATCCTGATGCTCACGGCGCGGGACGCGGTCGACTCCCGCGTGGAGGGCCTCGACTCCGGGGCCGACGACTACCTGGTCAAGCCCTTCGAGCGCACCGAGCTGCTGGCCCGGTTACGCGCCCTGCTGCGCCGCCGTCCGCCGCGAGGCAGCGCCTTCATCGTGGTCGGGGACCTGCGCCTGAACCCCGACACGCGCGAGGTGTGCCGGCGTGACCGGGCGATCGAGCTGACGGGGCGGGAGTTCGAGCTGCTGGAGCACCTGATGCGAAACGAGCGACTGGTGGTCTCGCGCGACAAGCTGCTCGAAGAGGTGTGGGAGTACTCGCCCTTCTCGGAGACCAACACAGTCGACGTGTTCGTGTCTAACCTGCGCCGCAAGCTCGAGGCCGGCGGCGAGCCGCGGGTCCTGCACACCGTGCGTGGCTCGGGCTACGTGCTGAGGCCGGCGGCGTGAGCGCAAGCAGCCGGCTCGGCCGGATGCGCAGCGAGGTTCTCCCGTGAGCGGCGGCGCTCGCGGCGCTCGCGGGGTCCTGAAGCGGACCCGGCTGCGGCTGCCGATCCGGATCAAGCTGGCCGTGGTGTCGGCCGGCTTGACCTTTGCCATCCTGCTCCTCTTCGCGGTGGCGGTGGGGGCGTTCACCGAGCAGCGGCTGCGGATGAGCTTCGACAACGACGTGCGCGCTACCGCGGCCGACCTGCAGGAGCGCCTGCGTGTGCAGCGCAACCTGTCCGGAAAGCCGGAGTTCGGGGTGTCCCAGGCCAACACGATCCGCGCGGCCGCCGCAGGCGGCGCCTCCATCCGGGTGGTGGACCGAAACGGCCGCGTGCTCTCCGAGGCCGGGCGCGAGGTCAGCCTAGGGCCCCCGGTGGAGGGCACCAGGGACGTGGGTGACTTTCGCGTGGTGGCCCGGCCGCTGTTCGCCGGCTCCCTCGACAGGGGGGGCGGGTTCCGGCTCTCTCCCAGCCCGATCGACGGCGCCGTCGCCTTCGTCCAGTACGCCAAGCCCAAGGACAGCCTTGACTCCACCACCAACCGGCTGCACCTCTTCTTCGCCCTCGGAGTGCTCGGGGGCACGGGGCTGGCGTTCCTGGCCGGCTTCGCTGTCGCTCGGCGCGCGATGCGCCCCATCGCCGGCCTGACCAGGGCCGCCCGCGAGGTGGCCCGCACCCGCGACCCCAGCCGAAGGCTGCCCCGGCCCGCCGCCAACGACGAGGTGGCCGAGCTGGCGGGCACGCTGGAGGAGATGCTCGGCTCCCTCGATGCCGCGCGCAGCGAGACCGAGGCCTCGCTCGAGCGTCAGCGCGAGTTCGTGGCCGACGCGTCCCACGAGCTGCGCACCCCGCTCACCTCGATCCTGGCCAACCTGGAGATGCTGGAGTCCGAGCTGGCCCGGGCGGAGGGGCCGCGCGATCCCCAGGCGGCGGCCGAGATCGCCGAGTCGGCGCTGCGGTCATCGCGCCGGATGCGGCGGCTGGTGGGGGACCTGCTGCTTCTGGCCCGGGCCGACGCCGGGCGCAAGGCCCCGCGCCGGCCCGTCGACCTCGCGAGCGTCGTGCGCGACGCCGCGGTGGAGGCCGGGCCGCTCGCCGAGGGCCATCCGCTGTCGCTCGACCTTCCCGACGAGCGCGGGGAGGCGATGGTCGAGGGCTCCGCCGACGATCTGCACCGCCTGGCGCTGAATTTGATCGAGAACGCCTTCCTGCACACGCCGACGGGCACACCCGTGGTGGCCTCGGTGAGCCGCGACGGTGACGCCGTGACGCTCCAGGTGGCCGATCGCGGGCCGGGGGTCCCGGCCGAGCGCCGCGATCGCGTGTTCGAGCGCTTCGCCCGCTCTGACGCGGGACGCACCGCCGTCGGGGGCAGCGGCCTCGGCCTGGCCATCGTGCGGGCGGTGGCCGAGGCGCACGGCGGTGGGGTCGCGCTGCGCGAGGCGCAGGGCGGCGGCGCGCTGTTCGCGGTGACCCTCCCGGCGCCAGCGCACCATGAGGCCGTCGGCGGTGTTCCACCTCTACAGACCGGCGAAGATGCCCAGACCGTGAGCCAACCGAAGGGAACCAAGACCTCGTGAGACGATTCAAGCTGCGCCGCCCCTCCCCCGCCCTGGTGATCGCCTGCATCGCCCTCTTCGTGGCCATGGGGGGCGTCTCCTACGGCTTTGCCACGGGATCGATCGACTCACGCGAGATCAGAAACGGCGGGGTCACCACCAACGACCTGCGCAACAACGAGGTACGTGGCCGCGATATCCGCAACTCGACGATCGGCGGCCGCGACGTAGCCTTCAACACGCTCAGCGGCAACGACATCAAGGAGTCGGGGCTGCGGCAGGTGCCCAGCGCGGCGGTCGCGACCTTCGCGGGCAACGCCAACACGCTCGGCGGGGTGAGCGGCTCGGGCTTCGTGCGCAGGGAGGCGCCTGCGTTTGCGGCGATTCCGTTGGGTGGCGCCACCCCGGTCGGCGGCCAGACTCCCGCCTACGACGTGGATGGCAGCGGATACGTCCACCTGCAGGGCACGTACACGGGCGGCACGGCGCCTGACTTCACTCTGCCGGCCGGCGCGCGACCGGCGGCCACGAGCCGGTTCGCGGTGCGTAAGGACGTCGCCACGGCGGTGCTCACGATCGAGCCGACGGGTCAGGGGACGGTGGCCGGTGCGGGCGACGTCTCCCTCGACGGCGTGACCTTCGCTGCCGGCGGCTGAGCGGAAGGCTAGATCCACCCTTACTGAGGGCGATACAGCTCATCGCGCCGGCGGAGGCCCATGTGGGGACGACCCATGTGTGGCCGCTGAGGGGGTTTGGCCCCACGTGAAGGTGATCCCTGTGTGGCCGCTGAGGGTTTTCAGAAAATCGCGCCCACACGATGACCACCCCGGTCGCCCCATGGCACAGAATTTCTGAAATGCACCAGCGCCTGGCGGAGACGACTCCGCCCGGGCTTCCGAACGGGGGAATCGAAGTCGTTCCGCTCCGCGGAGGTGACTCTCAGACCTCCACCACCACCGGCAGCACCATCGGCCGGCGCTTGAGACGCCGGTAGACGAACTCGGCCAGGTCGTCGTGCAGGTTGGCCTGGAGGATGGTGATCTCGCGGACGCCGTCCTTGGCCGAGCGCTCCAGTGAGTCGACCACGGCGTCGCGCAGGTCATCCAGCAGCTCCTCCGCCCTCACCTGGGCGGGCACCCCCCTGAAGATCACCTCGGGGTCGGCCACCGATGCCCCGTCCTCGGACGAAACGGTGGCCACCACGATGAAGATCCCGTCCGCGGAGAGCATCCGCCGGTCGCGCAGCGCGACGTTCTCGATGTCGCCCACGTCCACGCCGTCGACGAACACCAGCCCGGCGTGCTCACGTGCGGCCAGGCGGGCGCCGCGCTCGTCGATCTCCAGCGGCACGCCGTTGTCCCCGGCGAAGATGTTCTCGGGCGCCACCCCCACGGCCTCGGCCAGCTGCGAATGCAGGCGGATTCGCTTGAAGTCGCCGTGCACCGGCAGCACGTAGCGCGGGTTGGTCAGATTGAGCATCAGCTTCAGCTCCTCCTGGTAGCCGTGCCCCGAGGCGTGGATCGGCGCGTCGCGGGGGGTCAGCACGTCGGCTCCAAGGCGATAGAGACGGTCGACGGTCTCGTTCACGGCCCGCTCGTTGCCGGGGATCGGCGTGGCCGAGAAGACGACCGTGTCACCGGCGTGCAGGTCGACGTGCGGGTGATCGGCGGCCGCCATCCGGCGCAGCGCCGACAACGGCTCGCCCTGGCTGCCGGTCGAGATCACGACCAGCTTGTCGTCGGGGAAGTCACCGATCTGCTTGGGCTCGACCAGCATGCCCTCGGGCACCCGGATGTGGCCGAGCTGGCGGCCGATGTTCACGTTCTTTCTCATCGAGCGCCCGACCAGGGCCACCTTGCGCCCCAGGGCCTCGGCGGCGTCGACCACCTGCTGGACGCGGTGG
>JBBJOH010000030.1:0-8999 GCA_037720995.1 Thermoleophilaceae bacterium | reverse complement strand
ACATGATCTCGATCGCGTCCTGGTCGCCCAGGTAGTCCGAGCCCTTGACGGTGTCATAGGCGTGCGACTCCCACGAGTCCTCGGGGTTCAGCGCCGCGTTGATGCCGCCCGCCGCCGCGTTGGAGTGCGACCTGACCGGGTGGACCTTGGAGATGATCCCTACGGATGCGCCACCTTTTGCGGCGCTGAGGGCCGCGCGCTGGCCGGCGAGGCCGGCTCCGATCACTAGGACATCGTGCTGGGGCATGGGTCAGGGGTGAAGCGTGCCACCGATTCCGCGTCGTGCGGAAATCGTGAAGCGTCGGCGACTCTATCTGACGGCGCCTTCCTTCCCATGTACGGGGGCCGCGGCTGGGCGGCGCAATGGATCTCAGCCCTGGGCGCCGGCTGGCCGCGAGGCTGGGGGGCTCAGAGCCCGCCGGACCTCGTCGGCGGTCACGATGCCCCGCAGCCGGCCCTCGCCGTCCACGGCCATGACCGCCCCGAGCCGGGCCAGGCCGTCGAGCGAGAGCAGCGACTCCAGCGGCTCCTCGGTGCCCACCCGCAGGCGGCTGTCCCCGGCGTCGCCCTCGGCGGCCATCACCGACGCCACGGTGCGACCGGCGCGCACGGCCTCGGGCAGGTCCTCGACGCTCGCGTGGGTGATAAGGCCCACGAAGCGCCCGGTGGAGTCGATCACGGGGAACCACGGGTAGCGGTAGCGCAGGAAGAACTCCTCCTCGGCCCGGTCCAGCGTCAACTCGGCCGGGATGGCCACCGGCTCGTCGTCCATCACGTCGCCCACGCGCAGGCCCTCGATCCGGCCGGTCAGGATCGACTGCTGCTCGGCGCCGCGGGCCGCCTGCCCCAGGAACACGCCTACGAAGCCGAGCCAGATGCCGCTGACCACGTCGCCCTCCACCAGCAGCAGATAGGCGCCGCCGGCGATCATCAGCCACGAGAACCCGCGCCCCAGCAGGGCCGCGAACCGGGTGGCACGGATGCGGTCGCCGGTGACCTTCCAGGCGATCGCCCGCGCGATCCGCCCTCCGTCGAGCGGGAAGCCCGGAATCAGGTTGAACAGCAGCAGGACCACGTTGATGAAGGTCAGGTAGCCCAGCACCTGGAGCACGCCGTCGCTGGAGGCCGAGTCGAACACGGCCGCGTCGGCCACGCCCCCCGAGTCCGAGACCAGCGACCCCACGCCGAAGCATCCGGCGGCGATCAGCAGCGTGACCACCGGGCCGGCTACCGCGACCCGGAACTCGACCCCCGCCGAGTCGGTGTCGCGGTCCATCTTGGCCACGCCGCCGAGCATCCACAGGTCGATCCCCAGGATGCCGATCTTGTTGCGGATGGCCACCACCGCGTGGCCGAGCTCGTGCAGCAGCACGCTGAGGAAGAACAGCAGGGCCGACGCGACGGCCAGGGCCAAGGCGGTGCCATCGGCGAACTGCTCGCGGTAGTCGAGGTTGAGGAAGTAGATCAGCGCGAACAGGACGACGAACCAGCTGGGCTCGATGCCGATGCGCACGCCGAAGACGCGCGCGAGCTTGATCGAGTCGCCGCCGAACACGGAGCCATGGTGGCAGGCGGGCACGATGCCCGATCGGGCTGGGGCATCTTTCGATCGGGCACGGATGCCCGATCGGGCCGGGGCATCTACAGTTCCGCGGCCGAGAACGTCCGAGTTGGGAGCGAAGTGGCCAAGATCGAGGTGAAGAACCCCGTCGTCGAGCTGGACGGCGACGAGATGACCCGGATCATCTGGGAGTTCATCAAGGAGAAGCTGATCCTGCCCTACCTGGACGTGGACCTGCGCTACTACGACCTGGGCATGGAGAGCCGTGAAGAGACCCGGGACCAGGTCACGGTGGACGCCGCGAATGCCATCAAGGAGCACGGGGTGGGCGTGAAGTGCGCCACGATCACGCCCGACGAGGCGCGCGTGGAGGAGTTCGGCCTCTCCGAGATGTACCGCTCGCCCAACGGCACCATCCGCAACATCCTCGGCGGCGTGATCTTCCGCGAGCCGATCGTGATCTCCAACGTCCCGCGACTGGTGCCGGGCTGGACCGAGCCGATCATCATCGGTCGTCACGCGTTCGGCGACCAGTATCGCGCGGAGGACATCGTGGTCCCCGGCAAGGGCAGGCTGACGCTGAGCTTTCAGCCCGACGACGGTGGCGAGAAGATCGAGGTCGACGTGTTCGACTTCCCCGGGGCCGGAGTGGCGCTGGCCATGTACAACCTCGACGAGTCGATCCGCGACTTCGCCCGGGCGTCGATGCGCTATGGCCTCGACCGTGGCCTGCCGGTCTACCTGTCGACCAAGAACACGATCCTCAAGCGCTACGACGGGCGCTTCAAGGACCTGTTCCAGGAGGTCTTCGACGCCGAGTTCGCAGACGACTTCGATAAGGCGGGGATCACCTACGAGCACCGGCTGATAGACGACATGGTGGCCGCCGCCATGAAGTGGGAGGGTGGCTACGTGTGGGCGTGCAAGAACTACGACGGCGACGTGCAGTCCGACACCGTGGCTCAGGGCTTCGGCTCGCTGGGCTTGATGACGAGCGTGCTGATGACCCCCGACGGAAAGACCGTCGAGGCCGAGGCCGCCCACGGCACCGTGACCCGCCACTTCCGCCGGCACCAGCAGGGCAAGGAGACCTCGACCAACCCGATCGCCTCGATCTTCGCGTGGACCCGCGGCCTGGCGGCGCGCGGGCGCCTGGACGACACCCCCGAGGTGACCGACTTCGCCGAGACGCTCGAGCGAGTCTGCGTCGAGACCGTCGAGTCCGGGAAGATGACCAAGGACTTGGCGCTGCTGGTGGGCTCAGACCAGGAGTACCAGACCACCCAGGAGTTCCTGGACTCGGTCGACCAGAACCTTCAGAAGGAGATGAACCTCTCGTGAACGCTCCCCCCGTGAATATCGCCGTGACCGGCGCCGCCGGTCAGATCGGCTACGCCCTGCTGTTCCGGATCGCCAGCGGCCAGCTGCTGGGTCCCGACACCCCCGTGCATCTCAGCCTGCTCGAGATCCCCGACGCGGTGAGGGCCGCCGAGGGCACGGCGATGGAGGTGGACGACTGCGCATTTCCGCTGCTGGCCGGGATCGACATCTTCGACGACGCCAAGCGCGCCTTCGACGGCGTGAACGTGGCCCTGCTCGTGGGCGCGCGTCCGCGCACCAAGGGAATGGAGCGCGCCGATCTGCTCGAGGCCAACGGCGGCATCTTCAAGCCCCAGGGCGAGGCCATCGCGGCCGCCGCGGCCGACGACGTCAAGGTGCTCGTGGTGGGCAACCCCGCCAACACGAACGCGCTGATCGCCCAGCAGAACGCCGACGGCGTGCCCGCCGAGCGCTTCACGGCCATGACGCGCCTGGACCAGAACCGGGCCATGACCCAGCTGGCCAAGAAGGCCGGCGCCCCCGTGGGCGAGGTCACCAACCTGGCCGTGTGGGGCAACCACTCGCCGACGATGTACCCCGACCTGTTCAACGCCAAGGTTGGTGAGAAGAACGCGTGGGAGGCCGTGGGGCAGGACGAGTCGTGGCTGCGGGATGACTTCATCCCGACCGTCGGCAAGCGCGGGGCGGCGATCATCGACGCTCGCGGCGCGTCCTCGGCGGCCTCGGCGGCCAGCGCGGCGGTCGACCACGTGCACGACTGGGTCAACGGCACCGCGGGGGACCACTGGGTCTCGATGGCGGTGCTCTCCGACGGCTCCTACGACGTGCCCGAGGGCATCATCTCGTCGTTCCCGGTGACCACGGCGAACGGCGAGTACGAGATCGTCCAGGGCCTGGATCTCAACGACATCTCGCGCGAGTACATCGACAAGACCGCCAAGGAGCTCACCGACGAACGCGAGGCGGTGCAGAAGCTGGGGTTGGTCGGCTAGCCGGCGGAGGGCTGGGGCCCCGGCCCCCGACGCCGGACCATGATGACGATCCCCGCTGCCGCCAGCAGCCAGTAGATCACCCCCCAGGCCGACACCACGCCGAAGCCGAGACGCCAAGCCTCGAGGCTCTTGTCCCCGTCGGTCAGCACCAGCAGTCGCTCGCTTCCAGCCGCCTGGAGCCGCAGCGATGAGTCCCCGGGGTCCCAGCACGGCGAGTCCCCGCAGATCTCCGAGAGCTGAGTCGCGTGCGTCAGAAGGCCGGGCACCACCCACGAGCGCACGCGCAGCGTGTGAGTCGGCGGGCAGCACTCTCCGAGCCCGGCGAAGACATCGCCCTCGATCTTGCGCCGATAGGAGACGGCCCCGGCGAGCGGGACGCCCAGCACATCCATCGAGTAGGCGTCCCGCGGGTCGATCTCCTCTCGCTCTGTGGCTGAGCTCACGGCGGCTTGAGCCTCCGGGTAGTCGAGCGGATGGGCGCGCACGCCGAACGGCTGGGCGACCGTCAGCGCGGTCAGCACGACCAAGGGGACGGCGAGCCGCCGCACGCCTGGCCGCCTTGCTGCAAGGCGCCTGACGAGGGTCACCACGCCCAGGAAGGGCAGGCTTCCGAGCACGACTTCTGAGCCGGCGTCGAACCCTGCCGCCACGAACCAGACCACCAAGAGCAGGCCCCCAAGGCGCCAGCGCCAGATTCGCAGGCCGCCGAGACCGCAGGCCACGAGTAGCAGCCCGAGGCTCGTCGGGACCAGCAGCACCTCGGCCCAGCCGGCGATGCGGTCCAAGAGCTCCACTCCGAGGGGACCCTACCGGCGCGCCCCGCGCCCGAGATCGTAGTCCTCAGCCGCCGGCCGGGTGCCACCCCTTCCCGCGCTTCTGTACCTTTCCCTCGCCCTGGAGGGTGGGCATCACGCGGTACAGGTAGTTGGCCTGTATCCCCATCGCCTCGGCCAGCTCGGGGATGGTGATGCCCGGGCGGGCGCTCACGATCTCCTGAGCCTGCAGGGCACGCTTGCCGCTGCCGCGGGGACGGCCCCGGCGCCCGGTGCCCGAGCTGCGGCGCCTGGCGCTGCCGTTTGACCGGCCAGAGCCGGTGCCGCCCACGCCGGACAGCGCGGCCGAGGCCTTTTCGAGCCGGTGGTACTCGTCCACCAGCGGGCGCAGCTCCTTCAGCCGCGAGTCGATCTCTCTTCGCTTCTCGTCCAGAAAGTCAGTCACTGTCCGCTTCTCCTCCACACTATTTACGGATAACGGAAGTGTGACATATTCGGCTACCGCCTACTCCACGAGCTTACGCAGGCGCTCCAGGGAGGCGTCGAGCTCCTTGCCCGTGACCTTGCGCACGGCGGGGCCGGCCATGCGCCCGAGCGGTCCGCCCGGCAGCGCATACTCGTTGAGGTAAGAGAAATGCGTGGTGTCGTCGCCGGTGTCCCTCATCTCGTAGATCACCTTGGCCTTCGAACGCAGAGGCCCCTGGCCCTCCCACACGACACGGCGGGCGCGGTCGTTCTCCACGACCTTCCAGTGAACCGTGAAGGTGCTGCCCGCGAGTTTCATGCACTGGGTGAGGGTCGAGCCCTTTCGCAGCGAGCCGTCCGGTGCGTCCTCGAGCTTCTCGTGGATGGTCACCCAGTCCTCCAGGCGGCGGGGATCCATGATCACCTCGTAGAGGTCCTCGGGCTTCGCCTTGATGTCGATTTCGCGCTCGACCTTCACCGCGCCGTCAGCTCCTCGGTGCGCTCCCACTCGGCCAGGGCGCGGTCGACCGCCCGGGCGAAGGGCAGCGGCTCGATGCCGTAGAGGCTCGCGGCCTCACCGGCGTCGCGGGGCAGCAGCTCGCGCTCCAGGCTCTCCATGAGAGGGCGTACGAGCTCGAGGGGCTGATCGGTCACCGCGCTGACCACGGCGCTGGCCGACTGCGTAAGCGACACACCGAGCTTCAGCGGCATGCGCCCGACACCCATGGACTCCGCGATCTGACGGACCATCTGGCCGTAGCTGACCACGTCCGGGCCGCAGATGTCGAGTGAGCGGCCCGCGGCGCCGGCGACCTGCGGGGTGCGCGCCAGGTACTCGATAGCGTCGCGCTCGGCTACGGGCTGGGTGCGGTTCTCGCGCCACGCGGGGAGGGGAAGCAGCCGCAGGCGCTCCACCAGCCGCACGAGCATCCGGAAGGACGAGGACCGTGACCCGATCAGAATCGAGGCGCGAAGGGCGGTGGCCGAGGGAGCCGACTCCAGCAGGATCTCCTCGACCTCGACCCGTGAGGCGATATGCGGCGAAAGCGGTCCGTCGCTTGGGGCCATGCCGCCCAGGTAGACGATCCTCTGCACGCCGGCCTCGCGGGCCGCGGAGGCGAAGTTCGCGGCGGCGCGGCGGTCACGGCCCGAGAAGTCGGGGTCCTCAGCGGCCTCCATGGAGTGCACCAGGTAGTAGGCCGTGTCGGCTCCCTCCAGCGCCTCGCGGATACCCCGGCCGCTGAGCACGTCCCCGTCGACCACCTCGACGCCGGCGCGCGGCGCCAGCCGCGAGGGGTCGCGGGCCAGCGCCCGCACGGGGCGCCCTTCTTGTGCGAGGCGCTCGATCAGCCGGCCTCCGACGTACCCCGTTGCTCCCGTGACGAGCTCCATGGGGCTCCTACGCGCCGGCGGGGGCGAAGGGCCGGGCCTTCGCCCCCCGGGATTGTCCGCAAGGAGCGGGGGGATAGACGAACACCCTGCAATTTGGGGGTAAAGGGAAAATCACGGGATTTGCGGGAATGCGGGCGATGGGTGCCGAGGGCCTGGTGCAGGATGCCTGAAAAGCAAGGCACGAGACCGGGAGGACGTTGGACCGTATGGCAAAGGGCAAGAAGAAGCGCGTGACCTGCGAGGAGTGCTTCTTTCATCAGAACATGCTCTGCGCGCTCGACCTGGACGAGCCGTGCACCACCTTCCGCCCGGCCGAGCGCAACCTCGCCCCCGAGCGCCAGCTCTCCTTCACCTTCCGCTCCGAGCGCACGCGCTCGGCGTACGCGTTTCCCCAGCCACAGCGCGCCTGACGGCTCGGCCCGTCCCACGCAGGGCACCCGCGATCCCCGTGCGCGAGGACCTTCTACGGGGGGTAGAGTCGGCCGATGCGCCTCACCGTCCTCGGCAAGTCCCCGGCGTGGCAGGACGCAGGAGGAGCCTGCTCGGGCTACCTGCTGGAGGAGGACGACACCACGGTCCTGATCGACTGCGGCAACGGGGTCTTCTCCAAGCTGCGGGAGCAGATCGACTACGTGGACGTGGACGCGGTAGTCATCTCGCACCTCCACGCCGACCACTTCCTGGACCTGATCCCTTACTCCTATGCGCTGTCCTACGCACCCCGCCAGCAGCCCGTTCCCGTGCCGCCGTGGCCTGGTACCGACGATCCCGCCCGGCCGCGCCTGATCGCCCCGCCGGGGGCCGGGGAGTTCTTTCGCAACGTGACGGGCAACTGGGGCCAGCCCGAGTTGATCGAGACGGCCTTTCGGCTCGAGGAGTACGAGGAGCGGTCCACTCCCGAAGTGGGGCCGCTCGCCTTCTCCTTCCGGGAGGTGCCCCACTTCATCGAGACCTTCGCCATGAACGTGTCCGGCAGCGAGGGCAGCGGGCGGCTCTCCTACAGCGCGGACTCGAGCCCGTCGGAGGAGCTCGTGGACTTTGTGCAGGGCGCCGATCTGCTGCTCATCGAAGCCACCCTGCCCAGGCCCGAACGCAGCGGAATTCGCGGTCACCTGACGCCCCAGGAGGCGGGCGAGCACGCCCGCGCGGCCGGCGTGGGCCGCGTGGTGCTCACCCACATCTCCGACGAGCTCGACTGGACGTGGGCGCGCAAGCAGGCCGAGGCGGCGTTCGGGGGGGCCGTGCAGCTGGCGCGGGAGGGGGATCGTTACCAGCTCTGAACGCTCGCGGGTGGCCTCGTCTCTCGTCCCCCGGGTACGCTGACCGCGTGAACTCCGAGCGCGACCTGTTCGCGAACTTCGAGCGGATGCGGCGGGAGATCGACGAGCTGTTCGGCGACGTGTTCGAGCGCACCGGCATCCGCGGGCGAGGGTTCTCACCGCCGGTCGACGTCTACTACACCGACGATCCTCCGCGGGCGGTGGTCAAGGCCGACCTGGCCGGCGTGCTGATAGACGACGTGGCCCTGGAGATCCGCGGCCGACAGCTGCTGATCGCGGGAGAACGGCGCGCCGAGCAGGCCGAGGGGCGCCTGTTCCAGCAGATAGAGATCGAGCACGGCCCCTTCCGGCGCAGCGTCGAGCTCGGGTCCGACGTGGTGGCCGAGGAGGCCCGGGCGGCGTATGAGGACGGCATCCTCGTGGTCGAGGTGCCGCTGGCCCGGCACGACCACACGCACCGCCGGGTGCCCATCGAAGAGGGCAGCGAGTGAGCATCGAGATCCCCGCCGTGGAGGGCGAGGCCCAGGACGTGGAGGTCGGCAGCCGGCTGCCCGCCGCGCTGCCGGTGCTTCCGCTCAAGGACACCGTGCCCTTCCCCGAGACGCTCACGCCGCTGGCGGTGGGCCAGGAGCGGTCGATCGAGCTGGTCAACGACGTGCTGGGCGGGAACCGGATGCTGGTCATGGCCGCGTCGCGGTCCGGCGACATCGAGAGCCCGTCCCCCGACGAGCTCTACGACGTCGGCGTGGCCGGCACCGTGGCCCGCATGATCAAGGTGCCCGACGGCACGCTGCGGATACTGGTGCACGGGGCCCAGCGCGTGAAGATCGGCACCTACACCCAGACCGACCCCTACCTGGCGGCGGAGATCTCCGAGGTTCCCGACAAGGTGTCGCCCTCCGCCGAGCTGGAGGGCCTGTTTCGCAACGTGCAGAACACGTTCTCCCGCATCATCGAGGAGGTCCCCTACCTCCCCGAGGAGCTGCAGCTCGCGGTGGCCAACCTGGAGGACCCGGCCGAGCTGGCGCACATGATCGCCGGGGCGCTGCGGATCAAGACCGAGGAGCGCCAGGAGCTGCTGGAGCAGCGCGACGTCGGCCGCCGCCTGCGGCGCCTGTCCGAGATGCTGGCGCGCGAGGCCGAGCTGATCTCGATCGGCTCGAAGATCCAGTCGCAGGTCGAGTCCGAGATGGAC
>JBBJOH010000029.1:0-9099 GCA_037720995.1 Thermoleophilaceae bacterium | reverse complement strand
AGCCCTCCGCCCATCCGGTCCGCTCGGCGAAGTCCGCCTCGGGCACCACGTCGTTGTCGTAGAAGTCGGAGCCCAGGGCCGCGGCGACCTCCTGGGCCACCATCCCCCGGGGGCGGCGCTCGGTGCCCCCCAGCGGCACGTAGACGCCGCCGGCGGGCCGAAGGCCCAGCGCCCGCTTCGCCACCAGCATGTAGAGCGCGGCCTGGAAGCGATTCTCGGACTCCCAGTCGGCGACCTTGTACTTCTCCACCTTGCCGCTCTTGTAGTCGCGCACCAGGGCCCAGCCGTTCCAGGTGTCGATGCGGTCGATCAGGCCCCGCACCTGGGTGCCGTCGTCCAGCTCGACCGCGGGATGCTCGGAGTCCTCGAAGCCGAAGCGCAGCTCAAGATGCTCGGGCTCGAAGGCGCCGTCGCGGCCGGCCTCGTGGCGCAGGTAGCGCAACAGATCGAACTCGAGCCGCCGGACCGCGGCGCGTACGCGCGTCTGGTTGGGCGACAGGCGAAACTCGCCGCGCTCCTCCTCGAGCGCCTCCAGCAGGATGCGTTCGGCGTCGGCCAGGTTGCCCGGCGTGACCCGGCGGTCGCCGGACTGCTCGCGCAGCCGGGCGTAGGTCACCTCCAGCACCTTGTGCGCGTAGGAGCCGCGCACCATCTGCTCGGGGTCGGGCTCCAGCTTCTCGGGATCGAGCACGTCGTCCACCAGCCAACTCACCGGGCAGCCGGCGAAGCGCTCCAGCGCACCGGCCGACACCGCCTTGCGGGCCGCCAGCGGCTCGATCGCGGCGGGCAGGCTCAGCGGCTCGACCACGGCGTCCTGGCGGCGGGGCCCCGTGCGCGCAACCGCGCGCTCCCACTCGGCCTCGGTGGGGGCCTGCTCAAGCTCCCAGGTCACGTCGGCCAGCGAGCGGGTGCGCTCGGTGAGTGCGCAGAACACCGCGCGGGCGTCGTCGACGAAGAACGACGGGGAGTCGGGGTTGCCCTCCTCGTCGCAGTAGCGGGAGCTGAGCACCAGCGTCCGTTCGGCGCGTGAGGCGCACACGTAGAACAGGTAGCGCTCGCGCTCGGTGCGGTCCTCGCGCAGCGGCAGCGCCAGGCCGCTGGCGCGCGCCAGCTCGCGGCGGTCGGTGTCCGGCAGGAACGCGTCGGGCGAGCCGCCCTGGGGAAACTCCTCCTCCTGCAGGCCGCACATGAACACGGCGGCGAAGCGCCGAGCGCGCACGTCCAGCGGCGAGGCCACCTGCACCCGGTCGGGCTGGGGGTCCTCCCCCACCCCCACCGCCAGCTCGGCGAGCATGTCGTGCAACTGCCGGGCGTCGAGCACAACCCGCCGATCGGCCTCCACCACGGCGCCGAGCTCGGTGAGCGCGCCGTGGCCGGCGTTAAAGGCGCGCAGGTCGTCCAGCTCGGGGCCGGCGAGCACCGGCGCGCGACGACGGTGGGGAGCGCCGAACAGCCTCTCCAGGCGCTTGTCCAGCCGTTCGATCAGCAGCGCCACCGTGGGGGCGTCGCGCAGCGCGTCGATCGCGTCCAGCGGCCACCGGGCCGGGCGCTGCTCCCACAGCCGCCGCGCCCCGTCGGCCTCGGCCACGCCCTGGCGGCGCACGTCGGCCTCCAGCCGGTCGGCCAGGGCGGGCTCGCGCAACAGCCCCGGGGTGCGCAGGTAGGCCAGCAGGTCGTCGGCGCTTCCCTCCAGCAGCGCGCACCGCAACAGCGCCAGCAGGCCCCGGCCCACGCCGGTGTGGGCGAAGGGCACCGAGCGGTCCATCGAGTAGGGGATGCCGTAGGCGCCGAAGACCTGCTCCACCAGCGACGCGTAGCGCGGCGGATCGCGAAAGACGACAGCGACGTCTCCCGGCGGGGTGCCGGCGCGCAGCAGCGAGATGACCTCGGCGCCGCACAGCTCCAGCTCGGCGCGCTCCCCGCCGGCGGAGTGCAGCGTCACCGCATCGCCCGGATCGGCCGCGGCGGCGCCCGGCTCGAACAGGTTGCGCTCCAGCGCGTGCAGGGCCTCGCGGGACTCGGCCGCGTAGTGGTCGCTCACGGCCTCCAGCTCGATCTCGCGGGTGGCGATCTCACCCAGCCGCTGGCGCAGTGTCGCCGTGGCCCTGAAGGGCTCGCGACCCGGCTCGAAGGGCAGCGACACCGTCACGTCGGCCTCCGCATAGGTGGCCAGCTCCTCGATCGTGCGGAACTCCAGCTCGGTCAAGTCGTCGAAGCCGTAGACGAAGACCGGCGTGGCGGCCCACGCCGAGGGCCGGGCCGCCAGCGCGGACAGCGATCGCCACGCGAACAGGTCGTCGTCGACCAGCCCCGCCGCCTCCAGGCCCTCCCGGTAGCGGCGGTAGAGCTCCCCGACCTCCCGGGCGTATCCGGCGCGCGGCCCGTCCCCGGCCCAATCATGCAGGGCGCGGGCCAGCCGGGGGGGTTCGACGGTCGCACGCTCGAGCTCAGAGATGAACCGCAGCAGCGCGCGCACGAAACCGGGCCGCTGGGCGGACTCGGCCATCACCGTCAGCTCCGCCCGCCGGACGGCGTCCTCGGCCACCAGCCGGCGCTGCAGCTCCGTGGCCCGCCGGGCCGTGTAGCCCGTCCGCCGCGCGATCAGCGCGAACAGGTGGGAGAAGCGCACGACCCGCACACCGAAGGTGGCGCCCGTCACGGCCAGCTCGCGGCGGGCGTGCTCCACGTCCTGGAAGGCCGGCACCACCAGCACCGGCTCTTCGGCCAGGCGCTCGCGCAGCGAGCCGAGCACGGAGCCTGCCTTGGCCGCGTTGGCGGGGCCGGTGACCAGGGTCAGAGTCACCGCTCAGGTATAGGACGCGGTCAGGACGATGTGGGCAGCACGCCGAGCCTCACCGCGGCCCCCAGCGCCTCGGCGTACCGCTTGGCCGGCAGCATGGGCGAAGCCTCCTGCAGCTGCCAGCCCTGCGCCGGGCGCAGGACCCACCGGCCCACGCGCACGTTGCCGTCCTCCAGCAACTCCACCCGCAGCTCGTCCTTGAAGTCGCCGCTGCGACCCCGGCTCACCGCCGGCCCGGCGTCGCCCGGGTCCCCGCCTTGCACAGGAAAGGTGGGCTGGGTACGCAGCGCCGCCTCCAGGGCCTCGCCGTCGGCGGTGCTCAACACCGCTTCGCCGTCCCTCACCAGCTCGACCAGGTCCGAGGGAGGCAGCACCGGCGCCCGCCGGCGCGGCTGCGAGCCCGCCCGTCCCTGGGCGGCCAGGGACCACTCCGCAAGGCGAACACCGCCGGGCACGCGCTCCATCCGCACCACGTAGCGCCCGCCCTCGGCGTCCTCGTAGGCGGGCGAGGTGGCGTTGGGGCCGCTGAAGACCGGCTTCTCGGCGCGGGCGGAGGCCCGCTTGCCGTGCGCCCCCGACCGTGGCGGCCTGCGTCTGGTCGAGCGAGCCGGGTCGAGCACGGTTCCCTTGGAGCAGATGGGGCAGTCGGCCACGAAGCGGCTGTGGCGGCAGAAGAGCGACATCGCGATCCAGGATATGCGCTGAACGCTCTCCAGCGAGATCGCCCGTCGTGGCGGCCCTTGGGCCCCTGTCAGGATGCGGCGTCGATGTCGACCGCCATCGTCTCCGACTTGCACCTGAGCACCGTCTCCGAGGCGGACGTGCTGCGCCGCCCCCGAGCCCGGGAGCGCCTTGGCGAGGCGCTCTCGCGCGCCGACCGGGTAGTGGTCCTGGGGGACCTTCTCGAGCTGCGCGAGCGCCGCGCCGAGGAGGCGCTGGCCATCGCCACGCCGGCCCTGGAGGCGATCGGCGAGGCCACCGCCGGACGCGAGCTGGTGCTCGTGCCCGGCAACCACGACTACGAGCTGGTCTCGCCGGCACTGAAGCGCGAGCGGCTGCGCGGGCGCAGCGCCCTGCCCCTCGAGGGCCGCTACTCGACCGATCACGGCGAGCTGTCCCACCGGGTGGCCGCGCTGATGCCCGACACCGACGTATCGCTCGCCTACCCCGGCCTGTGGCTGCGCGACGATGTCTTCGCCACCCACGGGCACTACGTGGACCTCCATTTGACCGTGCCCCGCGTCGAGTCGATCTTCGCCCACGCGGTCGGGCGGCTGATGGGCGCAAACGGCCCGGAGCTGTCGGTCGACGCCTACGAGTCCGCCCTCTCCCCCGTCTACGCGTTCTCGCACGCGCTCGCCCAGAGCACCCGCGTGAACGCCTCGGTCGGGCGTGGCAACACCTCACGCGAGATGTGGGTCCGGGCGAGCGGCGGGGGCCTGGCCGGTCTGGCCCTCGGCGGGGCGGCAATCCCGGTCGCCGTGACCACGCTCAACCGGCTGGGGATCGGGCGCTTCCGCCCCGACATCTCGGCTCTGGAGCTCCGGCGCGCCGGCCTGAGGGCGATGGACCGGGTGATAGGCGAACTGGACATCGAGGCCGCGCACGTGATCTTCGGCCACACCCACCGGGCGGGGCCGCTGCCGGGCGAGGTCGAAGGCTGGTGGCTGCGTGGCGGCACACGGCTGCACAACACCGGGTCCTGGATCATGGAGGAGGCGTTCTCGGCCACCGAGGGCCCGGCCAACCCCTACTGGCCCGGGCGGGTCACGTGGCTGGACGAGGACGGGCCGCCACGGTTCGAGAACGTGCTGGAGGGGATGGAGCTGTAGGCCTGGACTGCCGGGGCGGGCCGGAGCGTTGCGTTGTCCGGTGATTCGGCTGCGGAGGGAGTGGCGTCGACGGCGGCAGGTAAGAAAGCGCTGGTCTTGCCTCGTGCGCGGTGGTGAACCCCGGACGAACGTGCAGCACACGTCACGCGAGGCCGTCACCACGCTGCGTGACACCACGTGCACGGATACCGCGCGGCACATGGCACGCGAGCAAGGACGGACGTTCCCTGCCGTGACAGGTACGGCCGGAAGCAACCCCGGAGCGATACCGGCTCATCCCGCCCTCCTACCCAGCCGCCGTAAACGCCCGGACCTAAGAAGCCGTTGCGGCTGCCGGCGCGGCCTCCGTGCCGTCGGCCGCCTGCTCCTCGGCCGGCTCTGCCCGAGGGCGGTCGGCCCACTCCTCGTCGAACTCCACCTTCCACCTGCCCGGCGCGTCCTCGCCCCGGGGCTCGATCCGCAGCTTGGCCCGAAACGAACGCCCGGAGCGCCCGCGGAAGCCGGTGACCTGCTTCTCGGTGCGCCCGATCGGTGGGTCGTCGCCGCGCTCGATCGCCTCCTTGAGCTTGGCCATCAGCTCCTTGGCCACCGCCACCGGGAGGTTCTTGCTCGCCTTCTTCTTCCAGATCACGAAGCCGCAGCCGGGGTCCTCCTTGGTCCAGCACGAGTAGCCCTTGCGGTTCTCGTTGACCTCGCGCCCGCACACCGGGCAGGGGCCGAGCTTGGCCCGCTCGATCTGAACGCCCTTGAGCTTGTCGAGCTCTGCGACGGTCTCGGTGATGAAGCTGCCGATGTCCTTCATGAACGCGGGACGTGAGTCCTCCCCGCGCTCGATCAGTGCGAGGCGGCGCTCCCAGTCGCCGGTGAGCTCCGGGCTGGTGAGGGGGTGCGCGCCCAGCAGCCGGATGACCTGGATGCCCTTCTCGGTGGCCACCAGCGCACGGCCGTCGCGCTCGATGTACTCGCGCCCCAGCAACAGCTCGATCGTGGCCGCGCGGGTGGCCGGGGTGCCGATGCCCGACTCCTTCATCGCCTCGCGCAGCTCGGCATCGTCGATCTCCTTGCCCGCGGTCTCCATGGCCGAGAGCAGCGACGCCTCGGTGAAGCGGCGCGGGGGCTGGGTCTCCTTGCGCAGCGACTCCATCTCCTGCGTCTCGATGTCCTCGCCCTGGTCGAGCTTGGGCAGGCTCTGGTTTCCGCCGGAGTCCTCGTCCGTCGTGCCCTGGGGGTCGACCTCCTCCCCGTAGACCGACCGCCAGCCCGCGAAGGTCAGCACACGGCCGCTGGTGCGAAAGACGTGCTCGGCGACCGTGGTCTCCACCCGGGTGCGCTCGAACGTCGCGTCGGGGTGGAAGACCGACAGGAACCGCTTGGTGACCAGGTCGTAGATCTTCAGCTCGTCGGCGCCCATCCGGCCGAGGTCGTGCGGGTTGTCGGCGTTGGTGGGGATGATCGCGTGGTGGTCCTCGACCTTGGCGTCGTTGATCACCTTGTTCAGCGGCAGCTTGTCCAGGCCCACCACGTACTCGGACGCCTTCCTGTACTGCGGATTGGCGCCCACGAGCTCTGCGATCGGCTTGATCTCGCCGGCCATGTCGCCGGTCAAGAAGCGCGAGCTGGTCCGGGGATAGGTGAGCGCCTTGTGCTCCTCGTAGAGCTTCTGGGCAGCGGACAGGGTGCGGCGGGCCGAGAAGCCGAGCAGCGTGTTGGCGTGGCGCTGGAGCGAGGTCAGGTCGTAGAGGATCTGGGACTTCTCGGTCTCCTCCTTCTTCTCCAGCTTGGTGATCGAACCCGGCTGGTCCCTGGCCTCGGCGACGATCTTGGCCGCCTCGTCCTCGGCGATCCGCTTGCCGCCCAGGTAGCGGCCCGAATACAGCCGCTCCCCGGTAGCGGCAAACCTGGCCTCCACCAGCCAGTAGGGCTCGGGAACGAAGGCGCGGATCTCCACCTCGCGCCGGGCCACCAGGGCCAGGGTGGGGGTCTGCACCCGGCCGAGGGACACGGCGCCGTCGAAGGCGGCGCGCAGGCGGATGGAGGCGGCGCGGGTGGCGTTCATGCCCACCACCCAGTCGGCCTCCGAGCGCGAGCGGGCGGCATCCTCGAGCGGCTGCATCTCCTCTCCGTCGCGCAGCTGGCCGAACGCGTCGGCGATCGCCTTCTTGGTCATCGAGGACAGCCAGAGCCGCTTGACCGGCTTCTTCTTCTTGGCCGTCTCATACACGTAGGCGAAGATCAGCTCGCCCTCGCGACCGGCGTCGCAGGCGTTCACCATCTCCTCCACGTCGTCGCGGGCCATCAGCCTGTGGATGGCGTTCAGCTGCTTCTTGGCCCGGTCGTCGTTGGGAACCAGCTTGAACTCGTCCGGGACGATCGGCAGGTCCGCGAACTTCCACTTCTTCAGCTTGGGGTCGTACGCGTCGGGCTCGGCCAGGCCGACGAGGTGGCCGACCGCCCAGGTGATCAGGTGGTCATCCGACTCCAGGCTGGTCTTGTCCTTGGACTGCTTGAAGGTGCCGGGAAGCGCGGCCGCGAGATCGCGGGCGACGGAGGGCTTCTCGGCGACGATGAGGGTCTTCGACATCCAGGACAACCTTAGGCGGGGGCTACGGGCCCCGATGGTAGGCCGTCGGTCAACCGCCGATGGGTCAGTACTCGCCGCCGTCCGTCTCGGCAGGCGCCTTGGGCTCGGGCGCCGCCTTCGAGGCGGGACAGCGCTGCCCGCCCGCCCGAAACGGCAGCCGGACGGTCACCGCCGCCGAGTTGTTCTTCTCGTTGGACTCGTAGATGCCGTTGCGGGGATCGGCGGTGTGCTCGTAGGAGAAGCAGCCGCGCAGCCCGGTCACGTCGATCCACTGCTCGTCGTAGCTGGACGGGTACACGTCGGACCAGCCGACCGAGGTGCCCAGGCGGACCTTGCGCGTCCGGGCGCTCTGGTTGCAGGCCGGGTACACGCGCTGGCGGGGGGAACGGGCCTTGCCGGGGCGGGTGCGCTTGAGGTCGCGCAGGCAGTAGGAGACCTTGGGGCCTGTCTTCACGCGCTTGATCCGCCGCCCGCTCGAGCTCAAGCGGTAGAGGTCGAACTGCGCGGCGTGCAGGTACTTCCAGTAGTGCCCCTGGCCGGGCACGGCCTTGAAGGAGAGGCGCGCCCCGGTGCTGATCCCAAGCCTCCCTCCGCGGCGCCTGTAGATCCGCTGGCGCGCCTTCATGAGCGAACGGCTCGAGCGCACGCCGAACAGCTCCGCCGGCCCGGCGCCGAAGCTGTTCACCGAGTTGCCGGCGCGCAGGACGACGTGACCGGGCCGGACGAAGGGGTCGAGCCGCAGGCCGAAGGGCCTCGTCATGGTCAGGTCCGGGCAGCGCAGCGCCTTGCGCTGGGCAGGATCGAGGCATGGGTTGGCCGGCTTGGGCGCGGCGGACACCGCGGTTGGCAGCGCGGTAAGGCCGATCAGAATGGCGATGGCGAGGAGGCGGGGCACGCGGGGATTTGTAGCTGACGGCCACGCCTAATAGCCTCGGCCGGGTGGCGGAACGGATCCGCGTCCTCTCCATCGACGGCGGCGGCATACGCGGGATCATCCCGGCGCTCGTGCTCGCCGAGCTCGAGCGCCGCGCCGGCCGGCCGGTGGCCGACCTGTTCGATCTGGTGGCGGGCACATCGACCGGCGGCGTCCTCGCCCTCGCCCTCGCCCAGCCCGGGCCCGACGGCCGCCCGGCCCGCACGGCCGAGGAGCTCGTGGAGCTGTACGAGACGGAGGGGCCGCGGATCTTCGCCCGGGACCTGCTCCAGCGCATCCGGTCGGTGGAGGGCCTGGCCGACGAGCGATACTCCGCGGAGGGCCTGGACCGGGCGCTGAAGCGCTACCTGGGCGACACCCGGCTTCCGGACGCCTTGACGCCGGTGCTCGTGACCGCCTACGACACCGCCGCCCGCGAGGCGGTGCTGCTCAGCCGCGACGACGACCTGGCCATGCGGGACGCCGCCCGCGCCACCGCGGCGGCGCCGACCTACTTCGAGGCCTTGGAGCTGCGGGTCGGCGGACGTGACCGCTCCTTGATCGACGGCGGCGTGTTCGCCATCAACCCGGCCATGCTGGCCTACGCCGAGGTGGCGCGGACCCATCCGGGGGCCGAGGTGCTGCTGCTCTCGATCGGCACGGGACAGCTCACCCGCTCGCTGCCCTTCGAGCAGGTGAGCGGATGGGGGCTGCTCGAGTGGGCGCGCCCGATCATCGACGTGGTCTTCGACGGCGTGGCCGACACGATCGACCTGGAGCTCGAGGCCCTCCTGGGCCCGGGTCCCGGTCGCTACTGGCGCCTGCAGACCACCCTCACGGAGGCCAGCGACGACCTCGACGACGCCTCGCCCGACAACCTGCGCGCGCTGCGGCGCAAGGGCGAGCGGCTGGCCGCGGAGAGGGCGGATGACCTCGACGAGGTGATCGGCCTGCTGTCGTCAGGCTCGTAGGG
>JBBJOH010000028.1:0-9261 GCA_037720995.1 Thermoleophilaceae bacterium | reverse complement strand
CGAGGAGAGCGCGCTGCTGGAGGGCTCCGACGACGTGCGCTCGGTGGAGCGGGCCTACGAGCGGCTCCCCAAGCTCGGGCGCCTGGACGCGCGCGGCCGTGCCGTCGCACACCGCCTGACCGAGTGGCGGGAGGGGATCGCCCGGGGCCTCGACCGGCCTCCCCCGTCCGTTCTGCCCGATCAGGTGCTGGTCGAGCTCGCGCGCCGGGCCCCCAGGGACCGCGCCGGGCTGGACAACATCCGCGGCCTGCCCCAGCAGACCCAGCACCGCCGCGGGGCAGAGCTCGTGGAGCAGATCGCCCGCGCGCGCGAAGACGAGCCGCCCCCTCCCCCTGCCCCCGCGCCCAAGCGCGACTCTTCCGAGGCGCCGCTGGTCTCGCTGGCCCAGGCGGTGGTCCGCCACCGCTCGCGGGACTCGGGCGTGGCCGGCGAGCTGATCGCCACCCAGGCCGAGCTGACTGCCCTTGTGGCAGCCGTACGGCGCGGTCAGGACGGGGACGGGGTGCGCGCGCTCTCGGGCTGGCGGCGCGAGCTCGTCGGTCAGGAGCTCTGCGACCTGATCGAGGGCCGGCGCCAGGTGGCGGTATCCGCCGACGGCGCACTGGAGATCGAGCCCCGCGGCTCCTAGGCGACGCCGCCGCTCAGGGCAGGCGGCCGCCGAAGCGCAGGGCCAGGCCGGCCGCGCCGATCAGCAGCACCGCCCCCAGCCCCGCGAACCCCGAGGTCATCTCGCGCTTTTCCTTCTTCTGACCGATCCTCGAGCCGAGCGCCTCGTAGACCTTGTCCAGCTCACCGGACTGCTTCGCGGTGAACGCCTGGCCCTTGGACACCTTGGACATTCGGCGCAGGGTCTCGGGGTCGGGCGGTACCGGCAACAGCTCGCCGTTGGGGCCTTCGACCACGGCGCTCTCGGTGCCCAGCGCCACGGTGTAGACGGGGACGCCCCGGCGTCCCGCCTCGCGCGCCACCTCCACCGGGTCGCGTCCCACCGTGGACTCGCCGTCGGAGAGCAGCAGGATGGCCGCCGGAGTCCGCTTGCCGTCCTTTCCGCGGTCGCGCTCCAGGGAGTCGAGGGCGGCGGACAGCCCGTCTCCCGTGGCGGTGCCCCCGTCGGCCACCAGCCCGTCGAGCACCGAGCGCGCCTGGCCGCGATCGTCAGACGGGCTCTCGACGATCTGGGGACGGTCGGAGAACGTCACCGAGCCGATCCGGAGTTGCCTGGGGGCCCGGTCCAGGAAGCGCTCACCGGCCTGGCGGGCGGCCTCGAGGCGGCTGGGGTCGACATCGTCGGCCTTCATCGAACGCGAGACGTCGGTGACCAGGACCACCGAGGCGCGCTCCACCGGGACGCCGACGGTGCGCTCGGGCTTGGCCAGGGCCAGGGCCAGGGCGGCCACCGCGGCCAGGAAGAGCGCGATCGGAAAGTGGCTTCGCAACCGCCCGGCGGCGGGTACCAGTTCGGCCAGCGTGGATACGCCCGTGAACCTGATCGCGTTGCGGCGGGCGCGGTGGGCCAGCATGCGCCGCAGCACCAGAGCCGCGGGCAGCGCGAGCAGGGCCAGCAGGAGCAGCGGGTGCGCGAAGGTCACGTCAACGCGCGGCCCAGATCGCGCAGCCAGTTGCGGTCGGTGGACAGCACGACGTGTCGGGCGCCCGCCCGGCGCAGATCGCGGGCCACGCCCTCGCGCTGCTCGCGCTCGGCGGCCGCGTAGCGGCTGCGCAGGCGCTCGTCGGAGCTGTCCACCCGCAGGTGGCGGCCGCTCTCGGGATCGACCAGGGAGAGGTGGCCCACGTCGGGCAGCGCGCCCTCTCGGGGATCGCGCACCTCGATCACCAGAAGCGAATGGCGCGCCCCGAGGGCGATCATCTCGCGGCGCCAGTCGCGGGGACCGCGCAGGTCGGAGATCACGGTCACGAGACCGGTGCGTTGCGCTACGCGCCCCGTGCGCCCCAGGGCACGCGAGAGGGCGGTGTCATCGCCCTCGCCGTCGGAGCCCACCCCTTCGGCCAGGGCACGGGTCAGCGCGATGTAGCCCGTGCGTCCCCCGCGCGGAGGCAGCCGGCGATCCCGATCGGTGCCGCAGGTCACCAGGCCCAGGCGCCCGCCGCGCCGGGTGGAGATACGGCCCACGACCAGTGCTGCCCCCTCCGCGACGTCGGACTTCAGCCGGTCGGCGGTGCCAAAGGCCATGGACGCGGACATGTCCAGCACCATCCAGGTGGTCAGCTGGCGCTCGGGAACCTGGAGACGGACGTGGGGCTGGCCGGTGCGGGCCGTAGCCGCGGGGTCCAGGCGGCGGACGTCGTCGCCCAGCTGGTACGGACGCAGCTGAGCGATCTCGGTGCCCTGGCCCACCCCGGGTGCGGGGCGGTCGCCGGCGAGCATCGACCCCGCCCGCCGGGCCACCGCCAGCTCCAGCGGACCGAGCACGGCGCCCGGCATCGGCCCCGGACCCTGAGAGCCCGGCGGGCGGCTAGCCGCCCGGGCAGTGGACGTGGGTGCTTGCGGGCGGTTTGCGGCCCGGGCAGTGGGAGTGGGTGCTTGCGGGCCGCTTGTCGTCCGGGCAGTGGGAGTGGGTGCTTGCGGGCCGTTTACAAGACGGGCATGGATGCCCGTCTTGTCGAAGGGCATCCTCACGCGATTACGGCTTCGGGGCCCTTCGCCTCAGCCCCGGGCTCGACCAGCTTGTCGAGCACGCGATCGAGGATGTCCTCCACGTCGACTCCGTCGCTGAGCGCGTCGTAGGAGAGCACGATCCGGTGGCGGAGCACGTCGGGGGCCAGGTCGCGAACGTCGGAGGCCAGCACATAGCGGCGACCGCGCAACAGGGCCAGGGCCTGAGCGGACTGCACCAGCGAGATCGGTCCTCGCGGGCTCGCGCCGTAGTCGATCAGGCCGATCAGGTCGTCGAGTCCGAAGCGGTCGGGCCGGCGGGTGGCGTCGGCCAGCTCCACGGCGTGGTCGACCACCTCGCGGTCGACATAGACCTGGCGCACCACTTCGCGGTAGCCCAGCAGCGCCTCCATCGAGAGGCGCTGCTCCACCACCGCGGGAACGCCGATCGCGCGCTCGACCACCGTGGCCTCCTCTGAGGGGGTCGGGTAGTCGACCACCACCTTCATCAAAAACCGATCGACCTGGGCCTCGGGAAGCGGGTAGGTGCCCTCGGACTCGATCGGGTTCTGGGTGGCCAGCACCAGGAACGGCTTGGGCACCTCGTACGAGACCCCGCCGATCGTGACCTGGCCCTCCTGCATCACCTCGAGCAGCGCCGACTGCACCTTCGCGGGAGCGCGGTTGATCTCGTCGGCCAGGAGCAGATTCCCGAACACGGGACCGAGCTCGACGTCGAACTGCCCGGTGTCGGGGCGATAGATGCGGGTGCCGATCAGGTCGGAGGGCACGAGGTCGGGCGTGAACTGGATGCGGCTGAAGGTGCCCCCCGACACGTCAGCCAGGGTCTTGACCGTCAGCGTCTTGGCCAGCCCGGGGACCCCCTCCAGCAGCACGTGGCCTCCGGTCAGCACCGCTACGAGCAGGCGCTCGAGCATGGCGTCCTGTCCGACGATGATCCGCTTGACCTCGTACAGCGCCTCCTCGAGCGCCTCGCGGGGCTCGGGGGCTTCGGCTTGATGGTCGTCCATGGCCGCCCAAGCTAGGGATCGAGCTGTAACGCCGGGATAAACCCGGGCACTACGCTGCCCCCATGCGCGTGCTTGTGGCCGAAGACGAGCCCCAGGTGGCCGAGGCTGTGGCGCGCGGCCTGCGGCGCGAGGGCATGGCCGTCGATATCGCCGGCGACGGCGTCGATGCCCTCTACAAGGCTCGCCTGCATCGCCACGATGTCGTGGTGCTCGACCGCGACCTGCCCCGGCTGCACGGCGACGACGTGTGTCGCGCGATAAGCGACGAGCTGCCGGCCACCAAGGTGCTGATGCTCACCGGCGCCGTCGGGGTCGAGGAGCTGGTGGACGGGCTCGCGCTGGGCGCCGACGACTACATGGGCAAGCCGTTCGCCTTCGCCGAGCTGGTGGCTCGGGTGCGCGCGCTCGGGCGGCGCGCGGGCGAGGCCCGCCCCGCCGTCCTTGTGGCAGGCGGAATCGCCCTCGACCCGGCTCGCCACACGGTCACCCGCGGCGGCCGTGACCTGGAGCTGACCCCCAAGGAGTTCGGAGTCCTGGAGATCCTGCTGGGGGCCGGCGGCGACACGGTCAGCGGGGAGGAGCTGCTGCGGACGGTGTGGGACGAGCACGCCGACCCGTTCACCAACACCGTACGGATGACGATGATGAAGCTGCGGCGCAAGCTGGGCGACCCCCCGGTGATCGAGACGGTGACCGGCGCCGGGTACCGGATGTGAGCCGGCTGCAGGCCACCGTCCGGGTGCGCCTCACCGCCGCCTACGCCCTGCTGTTCTGCGCCACCGTGGGGGTGCTGCTCGGCGCCAGCTACTGGCTGCTCTCGCGCCACTTTGCCCGCACGCTCTCCGACGCCGCGGCGAGCGACGCGGTGCGCGCGGTGGGTCTCCAGTACGCGCTGGCCTTCGCCGGCACGGTGATCCTGGCGCTCGCCGCCGGGTGGATGATCGCCGGCCGGGCGCTGGCCCCGATCGGGCGCATGACCGCCTTCGCCCGGCGCGTCTCGGGTGAGCGCCTGGACGAGCGGATCGCGCTCGATGGGCCCGCCGACGAGTTGCGCGAGCTGGCCGACACCCTCGACGCGATGCTCGACGGGCTGGCCGAGTCCTTCGGGGCCCAGCGCCGGTTCGTGGCCAACGCGGGACACGAGCTGCGCGGTCCGTTGACCGTCATCCGCACCCAGGCCGAGGTCACCCTGGCCGACCCCGAAGCCTCGCAAGAGGAGCTGCGGGACATGGGCGAAGCGGTGGTAGAGGCCTGCCGGCGGACCGAGGCGCTGCTGGAGGGCCTGATGGCGCTGGCGCGCAGCCAGCGGGCCCTGGTCACGCGGGAGCCCGCCGACCTGGCGCCCGGAGCCCGTGCCGCGGTGGCCGCCGTGGCCGAGGAGGCGCGGGCGGCCGACGTCCGGGTGCGCCTGGACGCTCGGCCCGCCCCCACCCTGGGCGATCGGCGGCTGCTCGACCGCCTGGTGGTGAACCTGGTGGAGAACGCGGTGCGCCACAACCGCCCGGGCGGCACCGTCGACGTGGCCACCGTAACCGACGGCGACCGCGCCGCCGTGCGAGTGGTCAACACCGGCCGGCCCCTGGCCGGCGACTCGGTGGCGCGCCTGACCGAGCCCTTCGAGCGCCTGGGACGCCCGGCCGACGCGCGCGGCGCGGGTCTGGGTCTGTCGATCGTGCGGTCAGTCGCCGAGGCCCACCGGGGCGAGGTGCGGCTCGCGGCCCGGGACGGCGGCGGCCTCGAGGCCGAGGTACGGCTGCCGCTACCGTGAGCGGCGTGGGAACCACTGGACCGCAGCGACTCCCGAGACTGGCTCTTGCGGGTGCGGTTGCCACCGGAGCGGCGATGGTGGGTGTCGCCGCGGGCGGGGTCGTCGGAGTCGACCGCAAGCTCGAGGCCGCCACGCCCAAGCAGGCCGTGCCGATCTCCGATCAGCATCGCGGCCAGCGGACCTCCCCGCCCAAGAGGGCGCACCGAGACCGCAGCTACTAACGGCAGACGGTCGCGACGCGGCCCGACCCTCAGGGCAAGCGCCCGAAGAGCCCCAGCGACATGGCGCCCCCCGCCGCAAGCAGCAACAGCGCCCCACCCGCGAAGGCGGACGTGACCTGGCGCTTGACCTTCCGCGTCCCCACCCGGTCCCCCAGCCCGCGGTAGACGGCGTCCAGCTTGACCTCGTCACCCGCCCGGTAGGCGCGTCCGCGGGTGATGCGGGCGATCTCGCGCAGCGAGGCGCTGTCGGGCGGCACCGAACGAGTGATGGTGCCCCCCGTGCGCCGGGGGACCTGGATCGTGCCCCGATCGGTGCCCAGCGACACGGTGTAGATCCGCACGCCCTTTCGCCTGGCCTCGCGCGCCGCTTCGATCGGGTCGCGGCCGCTGGTCGAGAAGCCGTCGGAGAGCAGGACGATCGCCGCGGGGTACTTCCCGCGCGGGCCGCGCGCCCGCTCGAGCGACCGCAGGGAAGCGGCCAGCGCCTCGCCGGTGGCCGTGCCGCCGCCGGCGGCCAGGGCGTCGATCGCCTCCCGGACGGGCGCACGCTGGGTGCGCGGGCTCTCGATCCCGCGCACGCGATCGTCGAAGCCGACGCTGCCCACCTTCACCTCGCGCGGAACGTCGGCCAGGAACCTCCGGCCTGCCCTCCGCGCCGCCGCCAGCCGCGAGGGCCTGACGTCGGTGGCGGCCATGGAGCTCGACTGGTCGGTGGTCAGCATCACCGCCGCCCGCCCGTCGGGCACGGCCACGGTCCGCTCGGGCTGGGCCAGGGCCAGCGTCAAGCCCAGAAGGGCCAGGCCGTAGGCGGCCATGGGCAGGTGGCGGCGCCGGCCCGGGCGGCGGCGCACCACCGAGGGCATGGTGGCCGGCGAGGCGAACTCGGCGGCCGCCCGCCGGCGCCGGCGCTCGGCGGCGAGGTAGCCGACCACGGCGAGCGGCAGGATCGCCAGCGCAAGCAGGAACAGCGGGGCGCCGAAGCTCACGGTCCGCCGGGGATGCGCTCCGGACGGGTGTCCAGGCGCACGGTCACCGTGCGGCGGTCGCCGCCGCGGCGGACCGTGACCCTGATCGTGTCCCCGGGCCGCAGACGCGACACCGCAGCCGACACGTCGGCGGGCTCGCGCACTGGGCGTCCCTCCACACCCACGACCACGTCGCCGCCGGGCTCCAGCCCCGCGCGGTCGGCCGGGCCGCCCTTGGTCACGTCCCGCACCGCCGCCCCGCCGCGCGGGTCGGCGGAGCTGGTGAGCCCGATGAACGGCCGCTCGATCCGCTCGCCGGCCTTCAGTCGCGGCAGCACGTCGCGCACCGTGTCGGCGGGCACGGCAAACCCGATCCCGATGCTGCCGCGGGCCCCCGCTGTCGCTATCTGCGAGTTCACGCCCACCACGCGGCCGCGCCCGTCGAGCAGCGGACCGCCCGAGTTGCCCGGGTTGATCGGGGCGTCGGTCTGGATCACGCGGTCGATCTGGAAGCCATTGGGGGCCTGGATGTCGCGCTCGAGCCCCGAGACGATCCCGGCCGTGGCCGTGCGGTCGAGGCCGAGCGGGTAGCCGATCGCTATCACCTGGTCGCCCACGCGCACGTCGTTGGACTCGGCCAGGGTCAGCGGGCGGCGCGAGCCGGCGGACCCGGGCGCGACGCGCAGCACGGCCAGATCGGACGAGGGATCGGTGCCGCGCACGCGCGCGGGAACCTCGCGGCCACCGTCGTCGAAGCGGACGGTGGCCCGCTCGGCCTCCCCCACCACGTGGGAGTTGGTGACGATCGTGCCCGCGCCGACCAGGAAGCCCGTGCCCGAAGCCACGCTCGAGCCCTGCCGCACGCGGACCGAGACCACCGCCGGCCCGGCCGCGGCGTAGACCTTGTCGGCCGCGGCCCGCGGCCCGCCGTTGCCCCCCAACACAACCGGCGAGGAGGAGTTGTCCGCGCCCAGGCCCGCACCCGCCAGCAACCCGGCCGACAGGGCGATCGTGGCGGCGATCGCCGCCGCCGCGACCGGCGTGCGGAGGCGCTCGCTCCAGCCGCGCGCCTCGGGCTCCTCGGAGCCCTTTGCGCCGGGCAGCGTGCTGTTCGGCGGTCCGACGCCCGAGGAGCTGCGTCCCGGACGGCGCGGCCGCTTGGCGCGCGGCCGATCGGCCGCTCCGCCGGCCCACAGGTCGGAGGGTGGGGTCACGAGTGACACGCTAGGCCCACAGCCGTCAAGTTCCCGTAACGGGAGCCTCGACCGGAAGCCCGGGGCAGACGCCGGGGGCGCTCTGCGAGCCGCCCCCGGTACGTCTTCGCATCGGCCTCTGGTCTAGTCGGTGATCACCACGTAGAACCGCTTGCGGGTCCCGTCACTGGTCACGGTGCCGTCACTGTTGCGCGGGCTCACCACGAAGTACTCGTTCGTGTTGGTGCCCGGAGGTGCACACGAGACCACACCGGGGATCGCGCATCGGGTGGCCGAGATCTCGCCGGAGAACTCCGGGTTGCTATCGGCGCCCGGGGCGCGACCGCTGGTGATCGTGTCGCCGTTCTGGTCGACCTGGTTCTGCAGCGCGATCGTGGCCACGACCCCCTTGTTGCTCAGGTCCTCACCGGAGTCGATGTACACGTTGCCCGCCGCGCCGGGCGGGTTGGCCACATAGCCGGACTCCACTTCGAAGCCGCCCGACTGCGCCTCGATCTGACCGGCGGCGTTCACCAGCGCCCAGCGGGTTGACCGGAATCGCCCTTGTCGCCCTTGTCGCCCTTGTCGCCCTTGTCGCCCTTGTCGCCCTTGGGCAGCTGACCGGCGCCGAAGCGATCGGCCGTCAGCGAGCCCGGCTTGATGTCGCGCGCGGCCAATGCACCGTCCTTGACGTCCGAGCCCGACAGCGACCGGTACTTGACGTCGGTCCCGGTGAGCGACCCGTTCTTGACGTCCGATCCGGTCAGCGAGCTGTTCTTCACATTCTTGCCGGTGATGGTCACCGCCGCGTAGGAGGTACCCGCCAGCGCGGCGAACAGTGCCAGCAGGGCCACCATCATCGCGGGTGACGGCAGGCGCAGGAAACGCTTCATGGTTGTTGCTCCTTTGTGTTTTGGAGAAGGCGCGATCGCCTCTTTCCGAGAACCCCGTGTTCGTGGCCCGACCGGCGGGGGGTTCTATTCCTGGCGCAAGAACGCGACCCACCGGGAACGGGTGAACCTTTGTATGGCCCGCTGCGATGTACCGGACATGCTCTTCATGGCCGCCACGGGCGACCCCGACGCCGAGCTCATGCGCGGGCTGTGCCAGGGCGACCGCGAACGCGCGATGACCGAGCTCTACGACCGATACGCCAGGCGAATCCACGGGCTGGGCGTGAGACTGCTGTCCGACCGCGCGCTGGCCGAGGAGCTGGTGCAGGAGACCTTCGTGCGCCTGTGGCGCAGCTCGGGCCGGTTCGATCCCGCACGGGGCTCGGCCGGCTCGGAGGCTCGGCCCGGTTTGACCAGCTGGTGGAGGAACTGGCCCTGCGGGAGGCCCTGTCCGAGCTCCCCGACCACCACCGCGAGGTGCTCGAGTTGGCCTACTTCGAAGACCTGACACAAGAATCGATCGGCCGGCGTCTGGGCGTTCCTCCCGGCACGGTGCCCGGATGACAGGGTTGGTCT
>JBBJOH010000027.1:0-9306 GCA_037720995.1 Thermoleophilaceae bacterium | reverse complement strand
CGATCGGGCACATGCGGCCGTAGTGGGTCGGGTGCACGTCGCGCACCTCGATCGGGGCACGCTCGCGCGTGAGGCCGCCGGCGCCCAGGGCGCTCAGCCGCCGCCGGTGCGTCAGCCCCGACAGCGAGTTGGTCTGGTCCATGAACTGCGACAGCTGGGAGGAGCCGAAGAACTCCTTCTGCGCCGCCACGACGGGACGGATGTTGATGATCGTCTGCGGGGTGATCGTGTCCGAGTCCTCGGTGGTCAGGCGCTCGCGCACCACGCGCTCCATCCGGTAGAGGCCGATGCGGAAGGCCTCCTGGATCAGCTCGCCGCCGGTACGCAGCCGGCGGTTGCCGAAGTGCTCGTACTCGTCCAGGCGCTCCTCGATCGGCTCGCGCGGAAGGACCTGCGCCTCGGCGGCGTAGTCCTTGATCGGCTCACCGTCGAACTCGCCCGACTCGGGGATGCCCAGATCCTTGGGCAGGGTGACGAGCTCCTTGATCAGCTCGACGATGTCGCGCGGGGTGAGCGTGCGGGTGTCCAGCGGCTCGTCCAGGTGCAGGCGCGAGTTGAGCTTGTAGCGACCCACGCGCGTCAGGTCGTAGCGCTTGGGGTCGAAGAACAGCTGGTTGAGCAGGTTCTTGGCGGCGTCCACCGAGGGCGGCTCGCCCGGGCGCTGCTTCTTGAACAGCTCGATCAGCGCGCCGTCCTCGGACCTGGTGGCCTCGGTGTCGGACTCGATCGTGTTGCGGATGTAGAGCGAGTTGTCAAACAGCGCCAGCATGTCCTCGTCCGAGCCCGTCCAGCCCTCGGCCACGCCGCGCTCACGCAGCACCTCGCCCATCGCGCGCAGAAGCACCGAGACCGGCAGCTTGCGCTTACGGTCGATCCGGACGAAGACCTTGCCCTTCTTGTCGATCTCCAGCTCCAGCCAGGAGCCGCGGGCCGGCATCAGGTTGGCCGCGAAGACCTGCTTCTCGCGGTCCTTGGGCTCCATGACGTAGGCGCCCGGAGAACGCACGAGCTGCGTGACGACCACGCGCTCGGTGCCGTTGATGATGAACGTGCCCCAATCGGTCATCCAAGGGAAGTCGCCCATGAACACGGACTGCTCCCGGATCTCGCCCGTCTCGCGGTTCTGGAAGGCGACCTTCACGGTCAGCGGGCGAGCGTAGGTGAGGTCCTTCTCGCGACACTCGGCGATGGTGCCCACCGGGTCGTCGAACGTGATCTCCTCGAAGACCACGGCCAGGTTGCCCGTGTAGTCCTCGATTGGCGAGACGTCATCGATGGTCTCCCGCAGTCCCCCCTTCTCGGTGTCCACGAGCCACTCGAACGAGCGGCGCTGGATGTCGATCAGGTTGGGGACTTCGAGCTTGTTCTCCAGCCGCGAGAAACTGCGGCGAAGACGGGAGGCATCAACACGTGCCAAGACGGCGGCTCCTTCGAGGTTCGGCGGACAGCGAGGGGGCGCAAAAAGCGCGACCCGTCAGAATAGCAGACTGAGATCCACCCTCACAGAGGGCGGATGCCGGTCCCGATTGGGACCGTGCGCGGCCATCACGGACCCCGTCCCGAGGCCCCGCGAATATGTGGCGGGACGCTCCATGTCCATCCGCACGCACCCGGCGAGCCAGATGCTTGCGGCGTAGGGACGGCTACGGCTATAGGCCTAAGGGAACCTTAGCGGAGCGACGGGCCAACCGGCATGCAATCATCGCCGCATGGAGAGCAGACAGCCGCCAGGCAACCTCGGAGCCGCGTTCGATCCCCGCCAGAGGATCTATCGCGACCCCTTCAACGAGCTGGTCGTCTTCGTGATCTCGGCCGTCAGCGCCGCATTGACCGTGCCGGTGATCCTGCTGATAGTCGGCGCGTTCGTGGGCAAGATCCACTTCCTGCCCTTCGTGGGCCTGAGCGTGGTGCTCGAGCTGCTCCTGATCTTCGGGTTGACCCGCCCCCAGATGAAGCCCGCCGAGCGTGTCCAGTGGGCACTGCTCTGGGGCCTCACGGCCGCCGCGATGGGCGCGGCCTTCTGGGAGCTGGTCTTCGTGAACGTGATCCAGTAGGCACTGAAGCCACAGCACCCGCTTCGGCCGCGGCCCGCTCGGTCGCCTCCGGGTCGAGTACCGGGCGATCCGGCGGCGGCTACTTCACCTCTACGCTCCCGCCGGCCTCCTCGAGGTCGGCCTTGAGCTTGTCGGCCTCCTCGCGCTCGACGCCCTCCTTGATCGGCTTCGGCGCCTCGTCGACCAGTGCCTTGGCCTCCTTCAGGCCCAGGCCGGTGGCCGCGCGCACGACCTTGATCACCTGGATCTTCTTGTCGCCGGGGCCCGTCAGGACCACGTCAACGGTGCTGGACTCCTCCTCGGCGGCGTCGCCGTCAGCGGCGTCCGCACCGCCGGCGGCCGGGGCGGCAGCGGCCACGGCCGTCGCGGATACGCCGAACGCCTCCTCGAGCGCCTTGATGCGCTCGGACAGCTCGAGCACGGAAATGCCCTTGAGCTCGTCGATCCATTCGTCAGTACTGGTGGCCATCTAGCCCTCCTCTGTCGTGGGCGAAGCAGCCGGCTCGGCCGGCTGCGCGCTATTAGCTTCGGTGTCGCCCTCGGAGGGCGCTTCGCTGTCTTCTTCGTTCTCTGCGGGCGCGTCGTCGCCCGAAGCTTGTTCTGCGGGTGCCTCCTCCGCGGCCGGCGCAGGCGCCTCCCCGCTGACCAGCCCCTGCTCGGCGATCGCGCCGAGCTGGATGGCCAATCCGCCGATCAGCCCGTTCAGGCCGCGCACCAGGCCGGTGATCGGCGAGGCGAGCACGCCCACCAACTGGCCGTCGAGCACGTTGCGGGCCGGAAGCTTGGCGATGTCCTCGATCTGCTCGATCGAGAGCACGGCCCCCTCGAGCGTCCCGCCCTTGAACTGCGGAACCTGGTGCTCACGGCGAAAGCGCGCGATGGCCTTGGCCGCCAGAGCGGCGTCGCCGCTGACGAAAGTGAAGGCCGTGGGACCCTCCAGGAGCTCCTTGAGGCTCTCCGCCCCCGCCTGGTCGGCCGCCCGCTCGGTGAGGGAGTTCTTGACCACCCGCAGCGACGCGCCGGCCTCGAGCAGGCGTTCGCGCAGCTCGGCGACCTGGGTCACGGAGATACCGCGATAGTCGACCGCGTAGATGGCCTGGGACTCCTTGATCTGCGTGGCCACCTGATCGATGACCGCTGCCTTCTCTTCCCTGTTCACGCTGTTCGCCTACCTCTGTCTCGTAAGACGCAAAGAGCCCGCACGCAGGCGGGCTCGGAAGTCGGAACGTCCTTCGGAGACTGCGCCTGCACCGGCCTTATGGGAGAACCCGCCGGTGGTCTGGGGCCTGATGTCGACCCGGGAGACTAGCGAAGGGACGGCGGGCGGAGGAGCGCAGCCGGACCGATGGTCCGGCGAGCACCGCACGAGGTTCTCTACGCCGTGACTTCGGCCGGCTCGCCGGCCTCCATGCTGGTGCGCGCCCCGGGATCCACCTTCACCCCCGGGCCCATGGAGGTGGTGAGCGTGACCGTGTGCAGGTAGCGGCCCTTGGCGGCGGCCGGCTTGGCCCGGTTGATCTCGTCGATCAGCGCCGCGTAGTTCTCGAGCAGGTCGCCCTCGGCGAAGTCGGACTTGCCGATCGCCATGTGCACGATCGCGTGGCGATCGGTGCGGTACTCGACCTTGCCGGCCTTGCTCTCGGAGACGGCGCGGGCAACGTCGTTGGTCACGGTCCCGACCTTGGGGTTGGGCATCTTTCCCTGCGGGCCCAGCACCCGGCCCAGGCGGCCAACCACGGGCATCATGTCCGGCGTGGCGATGGCCACATCGAAGTCCGAGAAGCCCTCCTCGATCCGCTTGGCCAGGTCGTCGTCTCCCACGTGATCGGCGCCGGCCTCGGTGGCCTCGCGGGCCTTGTCGCCCTTGGCGAACACCGCGACGGTCATCTCCTTGCCCAGGCCGTTGGGCAGCGAGATCGTGCCGCGCAGCTGCTCCTCGGCGTGTCGGACGTTCAGCCCGGTGCGGATATGCACCTCGACGGTCTCGGGGAACTTGGCCCCCTCGAATGACTTGATCACGCCTACCGCGTCGGAGGGCGTGTACTGGCGCTCGCGATCGACCTTCTCCAGGTTGTCGCGGTAGCGCTTTCCGTGCTTGGCCATTCTGGGATTACCTCCGCGGCGCGTCCGCGCCCCGCGTCTGGGGGGCTTGTCCGACATCACGCCTCACCTCTGGACCTCCACGCCCATGGAGCGGGCGGTGCCCTCGATGATCTTCGACGCGGCGTCGATGTCGTTGGCGTTCAGGTCGGGCATCTTCTTCTCGGCGATATCGCGGATCTGCGCCGAGGTGATCTGGCCCACCTTGGTGCGGTTGGGCTCACCCGAGCCCTTGTCCAGATTGATCGCCTGCTTGATGAGCACGGCGGCGGGCGGCGTCTTGGTGATGAAGGTGAACGAGCGGTCCTCGTAGACCGTGATCTCCACCGGGGTGGTGGTGCCGTTCTCGTTCTGGGTCTGGGCGTTGAACGCCTTGCAGAACTCCATGATGTTCACGCCGTGCTGGCCCAGGGCGGGGCCGACCGGCGGAGCCGGGTTGGCGGCGCCACCGGGCACCTGCAGCTTGATGAGTGTGAGGACTTTCTTCGCCATTGCTTGGGATTACTCCCGCGGGCTTCCAGCCCACGTCTTGATTTTCTCCTTCGCCATCACGTCTCAGATTTTCTTGACTTGGTCGAAGCCGACTTCCACCGGGGTCTCGCGGCCGAAGATGGATACCAGCACCTTGAGCTTGACAGCGTCCTCGTTGATCTCGGAGATCTCGCCCGAGAAATCGGACAGCGGCCCGGAGACGACCTTGACCGACTCGCCGATGGAGAACTGCGCGCGGGTGCGCGGGCGCTCAGCGGCCTCGCGGTTGAGCAGGCGGTCGACCTCGACCTGGCTGAGCGGGACGGGCTTCTGCGACGCCCCGACGAAGCCGGTCACCCCGGGAGTGTTCTTGACCAGGCCCCAGGAGTCGTCGGAGAGGTTCATGTTCACCAGCAGGTAGCCGGGCATCGTCCGCTGCTCCTTCTGGATCTTCTGGCCGTCCTTCATCTCCTGCACCTGCTCGGTGGGAATGACGATCTGGCGCACGGACGGGCCCTGGCCCAGGGACTGGACCCGGTGCTCGAGGTTCTGCTTGACCTTCTTCTCGTGCCCGGAGTAGGTGTTTACGGCGTACCAGCGGAACATTTTAGGACTCTGTGTGACTTCCTGGTGGAGGGTTTCGGTTACTCAGATGAATGCGTCGACGAGGCGCTGGAAGATCGCGTCCAGCAGGCCGAGATAGCTGCCGGCGATGATCACGAACCCGAGGACCACGCCCGTCAGCGTGGTGAGCGCCTGGCGGTCGGGCCACTGCACGCGGCGAAGCTCGGCAACCACCGACCGCAGGAACTGTACGAGACGCGAGCCTTCTTTGTCCGCCTGCCCCTCTCCCCGGTGGCCTCGGGGGCCGGGCGCGAGGTCCTCGACGTCCTCCGGCTCGTCCTCATCCGGGTCGAAGTGCTCGGGGTCGTTCTCGATGTCCGGGTATCCGAGCTCCGGCTCCTCTTCGGTCTCCTCGACCGGTCCGCCGGCGCGAAGCTGCTCCGAGCCGCTGAGCGGCACCGGGGTGATCGGATCGGGACCGTTCACCACAGCGTCGCGCCCGAGCTCGTCGGCCACGTCGTCGGCGATCGGGTCCTCGCCGCGCCGGCGATCGGGAGCGGACGCAGGACCGTTGCCCTGCTCGTGGGCCTTGCGACGCGCTTGGCGCTCCTTGGCCTTCTGACGATTCCTGGCCATCTAGCTAGCGCTCCCTCCGGGAAGTACCGGCACCCGTCAGCGGGTCTCCTTGTGCGGCGTGTGGCGCCCGCACCAGCGGCAGTACTTGCGCAGCTCGATCCGGTCCGGATTGTTGCGTTTGGACTTCTGAGTTTGGTAGTTGCGCCGCTTGCACTCCTGGCACTCCAGGGTGGCGGCGATCCGTACGTCTCCGCGAGCCATGGCTCCTCGACTCTCCGCAGGTGTCCGGCCGGACAAGGAAAAACCCCGCCGGCCGCAGGGTTCGCCGCGGAGGATAGCGGGGTGTGAGCGCCTCGGTCCGGTGCTCGCCCGCCCGTCCTCCTGACAAAGTGGGACCGGTCGGTCGCCCGCTTAGCGCCGCCTGCGCTTGGCGTGGCGGCGAGCGCGGGCGAGCTCCCTTCCGAAGGCCTGTTCGACCTCTTCGTCCATGGCCATCTTGAAGATCGCCAGCATCGAGTCCGACGCCAGTGGCCGCATGCGCTCGAGGGCGTCGCTGACCTCTGGCCACTTGTCCCCGGGACTCCCCTGGCTCTGAAAAGGCTCCCAGACCTCCTCGAGGAACAGGCGAACGAAGGTGCGGGCGGCGCTGTCGGCGTTGCGGCGCACCCGGGCCACCACCCGCAGGGCCTTCTCGGGGGAGACGCCGAGGTCGGTCAGCTCGGCCCCGGCCCGGCCCAGCCGCGGGCTGAGCTCCTCCCACTCGCCGTCGCCGACCGGGCGCACCAGGCCGAGGTCCTCGGCCTTGGCGAGCAGCTCGGGGTCGTCGGTCCCGTAGCTCCTTGACAGCTCGGCGGCGTCGGCGATGCGCGACTCCTCGTCGGTCCAGGGCTCGCGCAGCGCACGCCGGAAGCGAAGGGCGTCGGCGCCCTGACCCGTCGCGCGGGAGAGCAGGCGGCCGATCAGATCGAGGCTGTAGCCATCGGCCTGGAGCTCGCGGATCAGCTCGATGCGGGCCACGTGGTCGCCGTCGTAGTAGCCGGTCCGGCCGCTGACGGAGGGCGGGTCGAGCAGGCCGCGGGACTGGTGGGCGCGGATGTTGCGCACGGTCATCCCGGTGCGCCGGGCGAGCTGGTCGATGGTCAGGGGGTCGACGCCATTCTTGGCCATGCAGCCAGAGGGTACGGTCGAGATGATGCATAGGCGCGTGTTACATAGATCCATGCAATCGCCGCGGGGATAGGCATCCATGCCCATCCCGTAAACGGCTCAGCCGGTGACCGCGTCGGGCTCGCGTGGCCCGAACCGCGCGTGCAGCCGCCGCAGCGGCCGCGGCGACCACCAGTTCCACGACCCGAGCAGGGCCATCAGCGAGGGCACCAGCAGGGCCCGCACGACGAAGGCGTCGATCAGCACGCCGAGGGCCGAGCCGATCCCGATCTGCTTGATGAACAGCACCTCGGAGGTCACGAACGACCCGATCGCCACGGCGAGCAGGATCGCCGCGGCGGTGACCACGCTGCCCGTGCGCCCCACACCCACCGCCACGGCCTCCCGATCGCCCAGACCGGAGTCCCGCGCCTCCTTGATCCGGCCGAGCAGGAAGACCCCGTAGTCGGTGGAGAGGGCAAAGACCAGGGTGGCGGTGACGAGGAAGTCGGTCGGCTCGATCCCGCCGTTGGCTCGATAGGCCAACAGCCCCTCCAAGCGCCCGTCCTGGAAGATCAGCGTCAGAACACCGAGAGTCGCCCCGACCGTCAGCACGTTCATCACCAGGGCCTTGACCGGCAGGACCACCGAGCCGGTCATCACCCACAGCACCACGAAGGTGAACACGGCGAGCAGCGAGCCCGACAGGACCAGACGCGCGCCGATCGCCTCCTGCTGGTCGACGAACTCCGCCGCCTCGCCGCCGACGAGCACGGACAGCCGCGTGGCGTCGGCGCGGATGGCCTGCACGGCGTCACGCGCCGGCTGGGCCGCGGCGTCGCCGCGAGCGATCGCCCCGATCTGCCAGGTGGTCCGGTCCAGGCGCCTGGGCGCCTTCACAGCGGCGACGCCCGGCAGCTTGGCCACCCGCCCGGCCAGCGCCCGCACCTGAGAAGCGGCGCCGGGACCCGCCTTGACCGCGATCAGCACCGGACTCGAGTCCTGGCGCGGGAAGTCGCGCGCCAGGGCGTCGCCGACGGTCCTGGCGCTCAGCCCTTCGGGCACCGTGCCGATGTCCACCGGGGTCCACTGCGCCCGCAGCGCGGGCAGGGTCAGGGCGACCATCAGGGCCGCGGTGACCACGGCGACCAGACCCGGCCGGGCCATCACGCGCTGGGCCACCCGGTACCAGCGGTCGTGGGCGCCTCTGCCGCGCTCGCGGGCCTTGAGCTTGACGTTCCACAAGGCGAAGAACGCCGGCGCGAGCAGGCACGACGCCGCAGCCGCCACCAGCGCCACGCCGGCCCCGCCGATGGCCATCGACTGCAGGAAGTTGAGCGGGAACACCAGCAGCGTGGCCAGGGCGGCGGCGACCGTCAGCGCGCTGAAGACGACGGTGCGACCGGCCGTGGCCATCGTGTCGCGCACCGCCTGCGCGCCCGGGCCGCTGCGTTCGAGCTCCTCGCGGTAGCGGCTGAGCAGGAACAGCGTGTAGTCGATCGCCAGGCCCAGGCCCAGCCCGATCACGAGGTTCACGCAGAAGATCGACAGCGAGTGCAGCTCGTTGACCACCCTGAGCAGCACGAAGGTGGTGAAGATCGTGGTCACGCCCACGGTGAGGGGCAGGGTGGCGGCTCTGAAGCCGCGGAAGAAGAAGAACGAGAGCAGGATCAGCACCGGGAAGGCCATCGACTCCGCGCGCCCGAGGTCGGTGGAGATCTGCTCCCCGAGCTGACCGTTGGCGAAGGCGCCTCCTCCGAGCGTCACTCCCTCTCGATCCCCGAAGCGCCGTTCGAGCTCGGAGGCCACCGCGCTCTCCTCGGCCGAGGCCTTCAGCGTGAGGGCGAGGTAGGTGCTGCGCCCGTCGCGCGACACGAAGCGGGGATCGCGGCCTGTGGCCGCGGAGGCCACCGACGCGACGCCTGACACGCGGGCCAGCTCCCGGGTCAGCGTGCCCACCTGAGCCTTTGCCGCGGACGAGCGCACGGGCCCGTCCGTGCGCAGCAGCACTATCGCCCCGGCCGACGACCCCGTCCCGGTGGCTGCTTCCACTCGCTTGACGGCCAGTGTGGAGTCCGCGCTCCCGTCGGCGAACCCGCCGTCGGAGTCGAGCAGGCCGAACACCGGGCCGCCGTAGGCGGCGGCCAAGACGACGAACACAGCGGCGGCCGCGAGGAAGCGACGCGGGCGGGCGGTGATCTTCTCGATGAGGAAGGGGAGCATGGTCGGCCTCTGAGGTCCAGTTGGGTTTACGACCGTCAAGTTACAGGTGTGTATTTACACTTGTCAACCCAGCTTGTAGGTTGAGGGACGTGCGTCCCGCCGGACCGTCCTCCGCCATCCCCGCCGCCCGCACTCCGCGCGGCCAGGGGGACCGGCTGCGCGAGCGCCTGCT